>WLCQ01000119.1 GCA_009705225.1 Actinomycetota bacterium
GGGACCTCATGTCCCGGATGCGGTTCGACCATCGTGAATAGAAATGTTCCGACCTTGATCGGGTAGTCCTTCTCTGCAGCAGCCACGTCTTTCCCCCTTGATTCGCGTGAGAGGGTCACGATAGCCGCCGCCCGCGAGCGGACCATTCGCCCGGACCGGCCCGAGATTGCTTGGAGGACTGCTCCCGGTTCGCCCCGGGCCCGGACGTCGAGCGGTGACCATTCTTTGGCTCGCCGAGTCTCTAGGATGTCTTCGTCAGGTCCGGCGGGCGGTCGAACACCTGCGGATCGTTGATGCGCGCACCCACACCCGAACAACCTCCATCTCAACCAGCGACCCGTTCCTCGAACGCGGTCGGGTACATGCCCGCGCTCGACGGGCTTCGCGCGCTCGCGGTGATGGCGGTGGTGCTCTATCACGGTGAGGTCAGTGGTCTGCCCGGCGGGTTCCTCGGCGTCGAGATCTTCTTCGTCATCAGCGGATACCTGATCACTGCGCTGCTCATCTCCGAACGGGAGCGCACCGGCGGCACCGCGTATCTCGCGTTCTGGGCCCGCCGAGCGCGGCGCCTGCTCCCGGCCCTGTTCGCTCTCGCCGCCGTTGTCGGGTTGGTCTGGGTGCTGTTCGTTCCCGGCGAACTCGCGCGCATTCGTGGTGACTTCGTCGCATCACTCACCTACATCACGAACTGGTATCAGATCTTCGTCCACCAGTCGTACTTCGATGCCATCGGTCGACCTTCGCCGCTGCGACATCTGTGGTCGCTCGCGGTGGAGGAGCAGTTCTATCTGGTGTGGCCACTCGCCCTCGCGGCGATCTACCGCATCACCCGGGGTCGCCGCGGCCACATCGCTCTGGTGACTCTGGGCCTCGCCATCGCGTCGGCGGTCTGGGCGATCATCGTGTTCACGCCCGGTCTTGATCCATCGCGGGTGTACTACGGCACTGATACCCGCGCCGCCGGAGTTCTCCTCGGCGCGGTTCTGGCCATCGTCGTCCCACCATGGGCGATGCACGGGCGAGTGCGGTCCGCTGGCCGATGGATCATCACGGGATTCGGTGCTGTAGGACTCGCCGGAATCGTCTACATGGTGCTGCGGGTCAACGAGTTCGACCCATTCATTTATCAGGGCGGTTTCGTCCTGCTCGACCTGCTCACGCTCGCGGTCATCATCTCGCTGGTCCATCCGGTCAGCACCCCGTTCGCGAAGTTCTTCGCACTTCCGCCGTTGTTGTGGGTCGGGCGACGCTCCTATGGCATCTACCTCTGGCACTGGCCGATCTTCGTGCTCACGCGTCCGGGGGTTGATGTCGATGTCAACGGCGGGCTGCTGCTCACGCTTCGACTGATCCTCACCTTCGCAGTTGCTGAGGTCTCCTACCGGTTCGTCGAGATGCCGGTTCGCAACGGCGCCCTCAGTCGAATGTGGTCGAGCCGCAACGAACCCAGTGGACTCGTCCCTGCCAAAGCTCGTCGGCCGGTGCTGCTCGGTGGTGCAATCACGCTCTGTGTGATCCTTGCGTTCGCGATGGCCGCGCCCACTCCAGCCTCGCTCCACGGAGTGGACCTCACCGGTGCATCTATCGACGAGGTGGGCAATGTTGTCGAGGTCACGACGACGCTCGCCGCGTTGATTCCACCCACGACACTGCCGGCGGCCAGTGGTCCCGCAGGTGGCGCGACCACCACGACCACGACGGCTCCGGTCTCGGCGGTGGGCGCGCTCGGGGCCACAACCATCGCCATCGGCGATTCCGTGCTCCTGGGTGCTCGCAGCGCGGTCCGCAATCAACTCCCGGGTATCACTGTGAATGCCGACGTCGGTCGACAGTTCAACGTCTTGTCCTGGCTCATCCCAATCCTGCAGAAGTCGGGTGATATCACATCGAACGTCATCATCCATCTGGGAACGAACGGCCCCCCGACCGATGGTGATCTGAAGAAGGCCCTCGACAGCTTGAGTGATGTGAAGCGCGTGGTGCTTGTGACCACGCGCGAGCCGCGCAGTTGGCAGGACCTCACCAACGATCGTCTGCGATCAGCCGCAGAGGGTCGGGCGAATGTGGTGATCGCCGACTGGTTCGCGGTGAGCGCTGGTCACCCCGAATTCTTCGTCGAGGATGGCGTGCATCTCACCGTGGCCGGCGCCGACGCCTATTCGATGACCTTGGCTGCGGCGCTGCGCTGACCGATCGGGCGCGGATCGACGTTTCCGTGACCAGCACTGCGGAATGAGAGCAGTGATCAGCGAGTGAGCAGTGGCCCGACCTGCGTGCCGAACGCCTCAACCTGCTCGGCGTACTCAGCGGCGCTATCGGTATCGAACTTCACCTGGAACTGATTGACCGCGGCCGGAGCGGTTGCGAGAACAGCCTCGGCGATCTGCTCCGGTGATCCCGAGATGCAGGGCTGACGACGCTCAGACTTCGGCATGCCCACGTAGATGTAGGGGATCACGACATGGCCGATCGCCATCGGTTGGTCGGCCTTGCCGGCCTTCTCGCGTTCGACCATGAGGCGGTCGATGCCCTCTTGGGTGGCAGGGCCTTGCGGAAGCCAACCGTCGTTGCGGGCTGCGCGCCGGATCGCGGGATTCGAGGATCCGCCGATCCAGATCGGGGGACGCGGCGACTGGGCCGGGCGGGGCAGCGAACCCATGTCGTCGACGTAGGTGTTCTCGAGGGCGTGGGCGAAGGCGAGCAGATCACGGTCGAGCAGCGCACCGCGCTCCGCGAACGAAACGCCGAGGGCGTCGAATTCGGTCTCGACGTGTCCGGCGCCGATGCCGGCAATCGCGCGGCCACCGGAGAGGTGATCAAGCGTTTCAAAACCCTTTGCCGCAACAAGTGGGTGGCGATAGGAGAGCACGTACACGTGGCTCAGCAGGTTCACATTCTTGGTGGCGGCGGCCAGCCAGCCCAGCGTGGTGAGGCAGTCCTGCCACCACAGCCCCATGGCATCGGCTTTGTCGCGAGGAATGACAATGTGATCGCAGACCGCCACGTAGAAGTACCCGCTGCGATCGGCCGCCTTTGCGATCTCGAGGAGATCGGCTGGGCTGGCGTCCTTCTCCCACGGAGCTGCATAGAGCGAACTCTGGGACTGCACGGGGAGTTGGGTTCCGAAGGTGATGGTGCCGGATGGGATCTCGATCATGGGGCGACGATACAACGACAGTCGGGTTGCATCGGTCCGATCCAGACCAGATCAGTGACCCGACGCAGGACTCGAATCAGGACTCGATTCAGAGGCCGAGGAAGCTCCCGCCATCGCACACGATGGTCTGTCCGCTCACATAGGCCGAATCGGCACTGGCCAGGAACAGGGCGACACCGCCGATGTCGGTGGTGGGGTCACCGATACGCCCCAGCGGGGTGCGGGCCTCGATGGCGCCTCGAAGGGTTGGGACCTGCTCGAACGCGCCTGCAAGTGCGGGGGTCTCGGCCACTGGCGCGATGCAGTTCACGGTGATGCCATCGGCTCCCCATTCGCGGGCAAGGCTCTTGGCCATGGCTCGCTGTGCCGCCTTGGCGGGGGAGTAGAGCGGGATATTGGCACTGCCCTCGAAACCCGACGGTGAGGTGAGCAGGATGAGCCGACCCTGATCGCTCGCGGTGAGGTGAGGATGCGCCGCCTGCGCGCACCAGAAGCTTCCCCACGCCGAGGTGTAGGACATCTGGAACCACGCATCGGGTGGTGTCGCTTCGAGCCGGCTGGCCACTCCGCCGGCGAAGGCGTTGTGAACCAGCACATCGAGTCGTCCATATCGGTGGACGGTCGAGGCCACGCAACCCTCGACCGATGCGCGGGTGGTCACATCGGTGACGATGCACACCGCTTCTCCACCTTCGTCGCGGATGGCGGCAGCCACTGGTTCGCCGGTCTCGGCCCGCCGGGCTGCGATCACCACCGCCGCACCCTCGCTGGCGAGTCGACGGGCGATGCCCTCACCAACCCCCTGTCCGGCGCCAGTCACGATGACGACACGATCAGTGAGTCGACCTGTGAGTCGACATGTGAGCCGACCGGCGGGTCGATCGTTGTCAGTCGGGGAGTTCTCGTTCACATCCATAGACCACCGTCCACGGTGAGGGTCTGCCCGGCCAGTTTCTGCGCTGCGGGTGAGCACAGGAACGCCAGGGCATCAACTGGGTTGGGGTCGGCAACAGCGGGTTGGGCGATCGAGACGGGCCCAGCGGCGCTCGGATCGGCGAGCACGAGCGCGGGATCAATGGCCAACGCATTGACGGCGATGCCCTCCGGTCCCCACTGGCGGGCCACGGATTTCGTGAGGAGGTGCACGCCTTCGGCTGCTGCTGCCCAGTGGGCATACATGGCACCACCCACGAAGGCAGTGGTGGGGAAGGTGAGCACGATGTTGCCGGCCCGACCGGCGAACGCCTCTCGGGAGTCGACACACATGGCGATGGCTGCATCCATGGTCTGCTGCCACGCTTCGCCGAACTCCTCGTCGGTGAGCTCGACGAGCGGTCGAGGAACCATCGTGCTGGGGTCCCATGGGGCGAACACGGCCGCATCCAGCGCGTCAGGGCCATCGGCGATCACCGCTCCGAGTCCTCGCAGTGATGTAGCCAGCGAGAGGGCGAGGGCTCCCTCGCCGACGATCCGGATCCGACGACCTTCAATGCTCATGACCTGATCATTCCAGACCATCGACTGCTCCCGACGCCCGGAGCGCCTCTGAGATGCGACATAAGAAGAACTCCCGCTCCGCTTATGTGACATGGATCACCGGTTGCTACTGTGCTCGCTCATGGAGATCGGATACTCACCAGAACAGGAAGCCCTGCGCACAGAGCTTCGCGACTACTACACCAACCTGCTTGACGAGAAGACCGTCGAAGCGCTGTCCAACTCGCATGGCATCGGCCAAGCCACCAAGGATGTCTGGAAGCAGATGTGCACCGATGGCTGGGCAGGCGTAGGTTGGCCCAAGGAGTACGGCGGTCAGGCCCGTGGCCCGATCGAACAGTTCGTGTTCTTCGATGAATCGATGCGAGCCGGTGCTCCGGTGCCGATGCTCACGCTCAACACCGTGGGCCCGACCATCATGAACTACGGAACCGCGTGGCAGAAGGAGCACTTCCTTCCGCCGATCCTCGCTGGTGACATCCACTTCTGCATCGGCTACTCCGAGCCCCAGGCCGGAACCGATCTCGCCGCCCTCGAGACCCGCGCGGTGCGCGATGGCGACGAATACGTCATCAACGGTCAGAAGATGTGGACCTCCCTCGCCGGTGGCGCCGACTACTGCTGGCTCGCCGTTCGCACCGATCCCGAGGCCAAGAAGCACAAGGGCATCTCGGTGATCATCGTCCCGATGGACACTCCCGGCATCACCATCCAGCCGCTGCGTCTCATGGGTGAGCACGACATCAACGCCACCTACTTCGACGATGTGCGCGTTCCCGCGAAGTACTTGGTCGGCGAGGAGAACGGCGGTTGGGGTCTCATCACCAACCAGCTCAACCACGAGCGCGTCACCCTGTGCTCCTCGGGTATGCCCGAGCGCTACCTCACCGATGTTCGTGCCTGGGCCCAGAACACCAAGCTCCCCGACGGTCGTCGTGTCATCGATCAGGAATGGGTGCAGCTGAACCTCGCCAAGGTGCACGCCAAGCTCGAGTACCTGCGTCTTGCCAACTGGAAGGTGGCGTGGTCGGCCAGCACCGAGAAACTGCATCCGGCCGATGCTTCAAGCGTCAAGGTGTTCGGCACCGAGTTCTATCTCGACGCCTACCAACTCCTCATGGAGATCCTCGGCCCGCGTGCCTACCTCGACGCCGATGCGCCCGAGTCCATCATGCGCAGCCGTCTTGAAGCCGGCATCCGCGGCACCATCATCCTCACCTTCGGTGGCGGCACGAACGAACTGCAGCGCGATCTCATCGCCATGTTCGGTCTCGGCTTCCCCCGTTCGGCTCGCTGAGAAGGAAGAACACGAACATGGATTTCTCATTCAACTCCGACCAAGAAGAACTTCGCGGTCTCACGTCCCGGGTCCTCACCGACCGTTGCACCCTCGAGCATCTCAAGGAGATCGAGGGCGGCGAAGGTATCGATATGGCTCTGTGGCGTGAACTCGCCGATCTCGGCATCGTCGGCATCGGCATGCCCGAGTCCGCAGGCGGCGCTGGTCTCGGTTTCGCCGAGGTCGCCATCGTGCTCGAAGAGGTCGGCCGTTTCGTCGCTCAGGTGCCGGCCCTCGCCGTCATGGGCATGGCCGCTCCGTTCCTCGCCGAGTACGCACCGGCACACCTCGCCGGCCTCGCCTCCGGTGAGCGCATCGTCACTGTGGCACTGCACGAACTCGTCGGCGATGTGCATGTTCCGGCCATCACCGGTGCCGGTGGTTCCATCACTGGTGTCAAGACCAATGTTCCGTTCGGCACCGTCGCCGATGGTTTCATCGTCTCGGCCGCCGACGGCATCTACTTCGTCGATGCCAAGGCTTCCGGTGTCACCGTCGAGCGTCAGGACGCCACTGATGGCATCCCCGACGCCAAGGTCACCTTCGCCGGTGCTGCGGCCGAGAAGCTCGCCGACGCCTCGGCACTCGATCGCCTCATCGAATACGGCCAGACCTCACAGTCGCTGATCATGTCGGGTGTCACGGCCAAGTCGGTCGAGATCATGGCTGAGTACGTGAAGGAGCGTGTGCAGTTCGATCGTCAGATCGCTACGTTCCAGGCTGTCGCCCAGCGTGCTGCCGACTGCCGTATCGATGCCGACGCCATCAAGCTCACCGCCTGGGGTGCTGCGATGCGTCTCAACGACGGTCTGCCCGCCGGTGAGAACGCCGCTTCAGCCAAGTACTGGGCTGCCGAAGGTGGAGCCCGTGTCGTTCGTGCTTGCACCCACCTTCATGGTGGTGTCGGTGTCGATCGCGACTACCCGCTTCATCGCTACTACCTGTGGGCCAAGAAGCAGGAACTGTTCCTCGGTGGCACCACGCAGAGCCTGTTGCATCTCGGCAAGATCCTTGCCGACACACCGGTCAACGCCTGATCGAGCGGCACGCAGTTCCAAGAACGACAAAGGCCCGGGCTTCGAAGCCCGGGCCTTTTCGCGTGCGTTTCGCAGATGTCGACGGATCAGGAGGTGGCAACCGTGTAGGTGTCGACGCCGCTCTTGAGGAGCGTTCCCGGGTTATTGCCGGTGGGTAGACCGTTCTCGATCACCAGCGTTCCGTTGACGAAAACCTTCTCGACGCCGAACGAACCAGCGGTGAGTCGCTCACAGTCGCCGGGGAGATCGGCAACCATGTGGGCGTTCTCGGAACCGACGGTTTCGGGATCGATCACCACGATGTCAGCGAAGTTGCCTTCGACGAGCGTGCCGCGCTCGCGCAGACCGAACAGTTCGGCTGGCACCTGGGTGATGAGCTGCACGGCTCGTTCCACCGACACCAGCTTGCGACCCCGGATCATGTCGCCGAGGAAGCGGGTGGGGAAGGTGGCGCCACACATGCGATCGAGATGTGCTCCGGCGTCGGAACCGCCGATCATGACGCGGGGGTCGTCCCATGCCTCGGTGCGCATCTGCCAGCTGGCAGCGTCCTTGTCTTTGGGCGCCGGCCACAGGACGGTGCGCAGTTCATCGGCCACGACGATGTCGAGCAGCGTGTCGAACGGCGTGGTTCCGCGCTCGGCCGCGATCTGGGCGACAGTGCGGTTGGAGAGACCCTCGTTGGCGGGGGAGA
>WLCQ01000012.1 GCA_009705225.1 Actinomycetota bacterium
GTGATGCCCAACCTGCGCTTCGAACACGACCTTGTCGAAGCCCGCTTCGACGACGACACGCAGATGTGGAACGTCAACTTCCGCCTTCCTGATGGTTCAACCACAACCCAGACTGTCAATGCGATCGTCAGCGCGGCCGGACTCTTCGCCAACCCAAAGGAACCCGAGTTCCCCGGCATCGAAGCATTCGGCGGCACGGTCGTGCACCCCACGCGCTGGCCCGAAGATTTGGACCTAGCTGGCAAACGAGTGGCCGTCATCGGTAACGGTTCAACCGGCGTACAGCTGCTCGCTCGCGTGGCGGAGATGGCTGGACATACAGATGTCTTCGTGCGCACCCCGCAGTGGATCAGCCCGCGGGACAAATACGGCGCGCATGTCGAACCGGAAACGCGTTGGCTGATCGACTCCATGCCCGGGTATTGGAACTGGTGTCGGATCACCTCGATCATGCATCTGTTCAATTTCCATCGCGATTACCTCATCCGCGATCCCGAGTTCGAAGCAACCGGCGGACGCATCACCCAGACCAGCGAAAACGTGCGGGCGTTCCTCACCAACTACATCCACACCGAGACCGACGGTCGCCAGGACCTCATCGATCGGCTCATGCCTGATCACGCGCCAATGGTTCGTCGTCCCATCGTCGACAACGGGTGGTATCGCGCCCTCACACGCGAGGATGTCGAGCTCGTCACCGCCGACATCGTGCGCTTCACCGAGACCGGCATCGAAACTGCCGATGGCGTACATCACGAACTCGATGTCGTCATCTCTGCCACCGGGTTCGACATCGTCAAGTATCTCTGGCCCGCCGAGTATTTCGGTCGCGGCGGCGCCAATCTTCACGAGCGCTGGGAAGAGGAGACCCCCATGGCATATGTGGGAATGATGGTCCCGGACTTCCCGAACCTGTTCATCCTCTACGGCCCGAACTCACAGCCTGTCTCTGGCGGCGTGGCTCTTCCAGCTTGGTACCAGATGTGGGCCGGGTTCGTCGCTCGCTGTCTCACACAGGTGATCGAGAACGGTCAACGCACTGTCGAGGTCTCTCGCGAGGCGTTCGAGGAGTACAACCGACGCCTCGTCGAGGAATCCCAGCAGATCATCATGGTCACTGAGGAGACTTCGAAGAGGAAGAACTACTACGTGAATGAACGTGGCCGCATGCAGGTGAATGCTCCATGGGAGACCTGCGATTACTACCGCATGACCTCGTATCCCGATCCCGAGGCGATTGTTTTCGAGTGAGTCCTTCCTCGGCGCCTGTCACCAGTTCTGGCGGGCCTCCTCAGCGAACCCCTGAAGCTCGCTGAACTCCACCCGTCGGCCGGCGTCGTCGACGACGAACCCCGAGTACCGACCGAACACCTGATGCACCTCACTGCCGAGCGTGGCATCACCGGTGCTGGTGTACTTGTCGAACACCGGATTCAGAACCACCGATAGCTGACCACCTGGATCCTCGATCGTCCACGGCGACATCGGGTCCTCCCAGTCGTAGCTCCAGATGAGTTCACGACCGATCTTGGTGGCTAACCCATCCAGCAGGAAGCCGTTCTCGGTGAACCCGGTGCCCTCGGTCCATCGGGCCCCGAACTGCAGACCGACAACATGGTCGCCGACGCGGCCCGCTCCCCCACCCCAGTTCCATCGGATGGACGCCGGCCATCTCCCGCGGCCTACATCGAGAACACCCCAGGCATCGGAGTCACCACCGATGACGAAGGTCTCATCCCCCACGGTCAGTGACCCGGTGGTCGGGAGTGCCTGCTGTTTCGAGGTGAAGTTAAAGGTGTCATCGCTCCAGGGGATCACGACGTTGATCGACTCGAGATCAGCTGGTCGCGACACGGCGAGATCGAACCGTCCGGCCCGACCATCGGGTTCGGTCCAGGTGGCCCGTAGGCGCGTTCCGGCGGTGTCGTCTGCTCCGATCTCGAGGTCGAGACCGTCGCGATCGACCCGCAGGTCGGCGGTGCCGCAGAGCTGTGGCAGTCGCATCACACCGGGTTCGGTGACGATCCCAGTGCCACCGCTGCGACCGGTGCGCAGATCGGCCCACCACACATCGGCGAGTCCGATGACGTCGATGTCGGAGTACACACAGGACACCACGACATCGCCGGCGAGCACGGCCCAGTAATCCCACCGCTTGTTGCGCCCGATCTCGGCGTCGTCGAGATTGGCTCGGTGCACCGGACGACGCGACCAACCACGAGCAGCGGGCGCGAGGCGGGCGCCATCCGGTGTGCACAGATCGACTGGTTCACGCAGTTCCGGCTCGTGGGTCATCTCGCGTGTCTACACGACCAGCTCACGTGGCACCGCCGCTGCCACGATCGCCGATCGGGACCCGTGACCGAGCTCGAGCATCTGTGGTGGACTATGGCATGGACCTGCGGCGGGGCATTGCGTGGGGCGGGGCGCTCACGCTCGTGGCTGGCCTGCTCACCTATCTCTATCTCTCATCGATCACCATCAATGACGGACTGGAGGCGCTGATCTTCGTCCCCATCGTCGGGGTGCTGTTCGGCGCGGCCGGAGCGACCGGAGGCTGGAGGGGCCGCGACATGACCTGGGGCTGGGGTCTCGCCGCGGGGGCCGCAGCGACGATGGTGCTTGCTGAACTGCTCTGGCTGATCGTGTGGCTCGTCACTCTTCGACCTCCGACGGAGGGCGGCCCATTTAGCGCTCCCCTCGAGTTGTTCTCCATCATCGCACTGGCCGGAATCTCGACTGTGGGCAGCATCGCCGGATTCGTGGTCTTCCTCAGCATGCTCGGCTGGTTCATCGGCAGCATGGTGCGCGGCAGGAGATTGCGCCGCTTCCCCCCGCCTCCTGCAGTGCTCGATCAGGCGTAGGTGAACGCATCCTCGGGGTAGAACGCCAACGCATCAACGATTGCCTGTCGCTCGGCCACCGGGAGCAGATCCTCGTACAAGAGTCGATGACACGCACGGGCGCCACCGCCGAGATCTCCTCCGTAGAACGCAGCAAGTGCGAACTCGTACAGCCCTCGCCACCGGTAGCAGTCGGTCTCGAGAAACAGTCCATCGACTGGTTCTGTGCATTCACTGGCCCGACGCGCACAGGCATGAGCCAACTGCATGAGCCCGGCTGCTCTCGCCTGTGTTGCAGCCTCACACCATGCCTCGGCGCGCGCCGGGCACAGCTCCTGCGCCCGGGCCAGAGCTTCCAGCGACTCCCCCAGCGGACGTCGCAGCGTTCGTAGAAGACGGCCCTGCCAAAGAAGGCTCACGTAGACCTCCTCGGGCCAGCCACCCATCGACGCTCGGGCGCGGTACGCCATCTCGGCGCCGGCAGCATTGCCCGCATCACGCAGACTCTGAGCGAGGTAGAAGGTGTAACGAGGGCCCAGGTCGGGGTCATCGCCGGAAGCGAGTGCCCGGGTGAGGAGCGCTGCATCGTCGACGAACTTGTTCGGATTCGCCGAACGAGCTCCGTCGAAATTCGATCGGTAGTGAAGCCCACTGAGAATGCCGCCGTCGACAGCTCCGTCGGGCGTCACGAGGAACTCATGAAGTACGCCCCGGTACGAGAACGGCAGACGTGTCGAGGTGAGCAGTGGACGTTGATATCGGATGCCATCGTGCAGTTCGATCCTGTACACATCTGCGGTGAGAGAACTGCGCAGCGCGATGGGATCGGTCTCGGCATCGAGTCGACACTCAACATCTGCGTCGATCATCAGCGAGTACTCGCCGAACGGACGAGCCAACTCAAGCGCCTGGGTCCGGTTGGTCGCGAAGTCGACCCATTGCCGGTCCACCACCTCACCCGGGAGACCCTCCAGTTTTCGCCTGATGAGTTCCTGCGTTCCATCGGAACTGCCGGTATCGACGATCAGGTACGCGTCGATGAACGGACGCACCGAGGCCAAGCAGCGCTCGATGACATGTGCCTCGTCCTTCACGATCATCGTGAGGACGATCCTCGGTGCGTCCGCGGCCATCAGTTCGGCCGTTTGATCGAGGGATCGAGTTCGATCGAGTGGTTCACCAACGCGGTGCCCTCGGTGACGTTCCCGCCGGCGATGAGAAGAATCCCCAGGTTGTAGGTCGCCCCAGGATTGTTGGGATTGATCGCTACGACCTTGCGCAATTCGGCTGCCGCTTCAGCGGGATTGCCGGTGTCTCTCAGAGCAAGCGCTCGGTTGTAGATCGCCGACTCCAGCGTTGGGTCAGTGGCCAAGGCAGTGTCGTAGTAGGTGATCGCCGTCGCGTTGTCCCCGGCCACCTGGCTGATCTCGCCGAGGTTGTAATTGGCGAATGCGTTCTTCGGATCGATCTTCAGGACCTGTCCGTAGACCACCTTCGCCTGTTCGACCTGACCACTCATATGGAGCTGCAAGCCGGTCGCCAGTAGTTCATCAGCCTTCGAACTCGTCGCTGATGTCGTACCCGACGAACTGCTGCTGGACCGTCCCATGAGGAACGATCCAGCGAGCAGAGCGACGATGAGTACAACCAGTCCGACACCGAGGATTCGCCGCGAGGGCAGTCTCCGGGATGGGAGGCGATGTGCCGCCGTCGGGGTCGACGGCGACACATCCATGGTCAGCTCACTCATCAGGCCACGGGTCCGGTGAAGGTCGTGTATCCACTTGCGAGTTGGTTGACCGACAGGCCGGATGCTCCGGTCACGACGACCTCAACCGTCGGGTCACCGGTTCCGCTCACGGCGGTCACGGTGCAGTTGACGGCTGCGGTCCCGGCGTTCGGGATCGTGGCCATCACCACGAGCTCGGAGCCGGGCATCATCGGATCGGCGGCGTTGAAGATGATCGGAGTACGAGCGCTGTTGCCGAGCACACCCGAACCCGTCCATGAACAATCGGCGTAACCGACCCACAGGCCTGATCCGGCAACGCGTGTACTCGAGACCCTGAGTGTGCCGGTGGCGTACACCGGTCCGCTCGGAGCTCCGAAGTTGAGCACGTTGGTCGACCCCGAGAGCGTGACCGGTGTCGTCAGGGAGTTGTTGAAGTCCCCGAAGGTGAACCCGGCTGCGCCAGTGGCACCCGTGGCACCCGTGGCACCGGTTGCGCCCGTTGCGCCGATCGGCCCCTGAATACCCACACTGCCAGTTGCGCCGGCGGGTCCTGTCGGCCCGGCAATTCCGGTCGGTCCAGCGACTCCCGTTGCGCCGGTCGCACCTGTTGCTCCAGTCGCACCTGTCGGACCAGCCGGACCGGTTGCACCAGTCGCACCGATCTCACCAGTGGCACCAGTGGCACCAACATCTCCTGTCGCTCCAGTCGCACCAGTCGCACCAACACCACCAGTTGCACCAGTCGCACCGATCTCACCAGTCGCACCAGTGGCACCAGTGGCACCAACATCTCCTGTCGCTCCAGTCGCACCAGTCGGTCCGGTCGGTCCTGTTGCTCCACCAAGAGCGAGAACAGCCCAGTCAGCGGTGCTCTCCGGATCGGACGGATCGATGTTCGTATTCGACGGCACCAAGGAGATATAGGAGGTGCCACCGAGTTCGACAGCATCGCCGACTCCGTAGGTGGTGACGCTGCTCCAGGTTCCCAGGAAGCGAATCGGCGCTCCGGCGGCGCCAGTGGCACCGATCTCACCAGTGGCGCCAGTGGCACCAGTGGCACCAGTCGCCCCTGTGGGTCCAACTGGTCCGGTCACCCCTGCTGCACCAGTGGCGCCGGTCGCACCAACGGCTCCGGTCGCACCAGTCGGGCCGGCGACAGCGGTGGTCGAGAAGTATCCGATCACATCGACGACAACGTTCGTGGTGTTCTGGTTGTAGACGGCGATGTCACCGAGTGAACTCACGGGCACGATGACACCCGTGGTGGCGGGGCCGCTCGCATCCACATTCAGACTCGAGGTGTTGGGGCGATCGCCGTCACCTGACCACGTCGTGAGGAACCCGGGCACCGAGGCTGTCGCGGTCATGCTGATCGCGATCGCGACAACGGAGTCGTCGTCGGGGATATCAGCTCGTCCCACAATCGGGACCACTGTTGTCGTTCCCGGGGCATACGGGCCAGTGGCCACGCCACCATTGTCGATCCCCGAACCCGGACGTGAATCAAGAAGTCGCGTGGGCGTGACCGTGACAAAGGCCGAGGCATTTGAGACTGGCCCATCCTCAGCCACCACGACTACCGCTCCGGCATGGGCCAGCGAAAGGAGTGGGCTGAACGGCGAGGCAAATGTGACCGCTACAGCAGTTGCTGCGCCGAACTTTGCTGCTCGACGTCGACCACTGTGATGGATCGGGGCGCCAACCCGCCGACCGGAAGGCTGACGGTAACTGGATGGCTCCGCCTGGTTCGCAGCAGATTGAAGCTCAGGACTCGGGCTCATGGTTCTCCTCCAAAAGGGATCGCACGAGCCCGTTCGAGCCCGTGCGATCAACTTAGGAATATGCCGATGGGAGTGAATCGCCCAACTGGATCACTTCAGGGAGCAACTTGGTTGCATGCCGAATCGCAGGATCCACACGAGTTCTACAAAGCGGCGCAGTCAGAGCAACGCCTCTGTTGATGCGCCGATCGGTGCCACTTCAGGCTCAGGTCACGATTGACGTTCCTCAGCTATTGACCCGCACCCGCCAGGCCTGCGATTCGAACGTCGCGCGGACGACACCGGAACCACGCAAGGTGAGCATCGCTTGGGCCCGGATGTCGTACTCGGTTCCCGAGGCCAGCAAACCGATGTAACAACTCCGACTGCTCGGCATGATCTGACACGAGGACACCACCGTCGTGGTGCCCTTCGCGTATGCGCGCACCGTGAACCCGACCAACGTCGAACCGGCCGGACGGGCCGCGATGAGCCCGACCTGCACACCGTTACGGCCAGAGGAGTACGCCACCGCAATCGTGGGACTTGTCACCTTCGGCCGCGCAGTCACCGAGACCGACGGCGCACTACCACCAGCGACATTCACGGCACGAACTTGAATTGCATACGTCGTGTAATTCGAGAGGCCAGTCACGGTGATCGGCGACGTAGCACCGGCGTCGATCCAGGAACCGCCGCCGATGCGGTACTGGTACTTCGAGATTGCCGCTCCACCGTTGGCCCCCGGCGTGAACGCAATGCTGACTGAGCCATCGCCGGGCGTGGCCACCACAGCTGTCGGAGCCGACGGAGTTGTACGCGGGGTGAACGAACCAGAAGCCTCCGAGGCGGCACCGGCGCCCACTGTGTTCACCGCACGCAACTTCACCGAATAGGTGGTTCCGTTGCTCAGACCAGTGACGGTCAGCGGTGACGAGGTTCCAACAGCGTCGATCCACTCACCGTCGTCCAGCTTGTACTGGTACTTGGTGATTTTCGCGTTGCCTGCCGAGCCGCGCGTGAATGCCACCCGCACTGAACCGTTGCGCGGCGTGACCACCAACGAGGTCGGTGCCGATGGCGCGCTCGGCGCAGCAGCCGACACCATCAAGATCACGCCGTTGTCCCGCGACGTCATATAGATGTCACCGTTGGATGCTGCCGCCAGACTGTAGGAGGACGAGATCGGAGTCGAGATCGCGCTCGCACCCGGGGTAGGTACTCCGCTCGACCCGTTACCAGCGAAGAAGGAGAGTTGCCCCGACGGAGTCACCATCTTGACCCTCTTGTCTCCCATGTCATCGATATACAGGTTTCCGTTGACATCGGTGACGAGACCGACAGGACGGGTCAGATTCGATGACGTTGCCGCACCTTCGTTCGCTGGGCCGCTCGTGCCTGTTCCGGCGAAGAACGAGAGAACACCCGACTGCGAGATCTTCAGCACCCTCGAATCATTGGCGACGTACACGTTGTCGTCCGGGTCAACCGTTATCCCCGACAGGCTCTGGAAGTTCGAGGAGGTGGCCGCCCCGGGCGACGGGGCACCGTACGAACCTGTCCCGGCGAAGAACGACAACTGCCCTGCGGGCGTCACCTTCTCGATCCGGCGATTCCCCGTATCGGCGATGTACACGTTGTCAGCGGAGTCCACCGCCACTGCGGAGGGCTGATTCAACTTGGACGAGGTTGCCAATCCTTCGGTCGCGGCGCCGCCCGAGCCGGTGCCGGCGAAGATCGAGAGATCTCCCGATGGCGTGATCTTCACGACCATGCTGCAGTTGTACATCGCGATCGGCACATACAGGTTGCCATTCGAATCGAAGGCCATCCGGGTGCCCTCGCCGTAGTTCGTCACAGGGCTCGAAAGCGCGGAACCTGCGCCGGTGGGGCAGGCAAAGTCCCCGTTTCCGGCAAATCGCGAAAGCACGCCGGCGGGGGTGAGCTTGAACACCCCCGAAGTTTGAGCACCGACATACGCAGTGGCGTAATAGATATCGCCGTTGGGACTGATGGCCACGGTGGTGGGCTGGCCCAGTGATGTGGCAAGTGGCGCACCCAGAGCGGAGGACGTATTTACTCCGGGAATACCGGCGACCAGAAGGAGCTTGCCGTCGCCCCGACCGGGCGCGGCTGCGACAATCGAGTTGCTTGCGATTGATTCGGCGCCGTAGTAGCTAGCGTCGCCGTTCGTGGCGGCCACTGTGAACGTGTAGGTGTCGCCGGCAACAAGTCCGGAAACGTAGATCGGACTGGTGGTGCCAGTGCCGGTCTGTCCACCCCGACTGGCGTCGGTAACGTTCGTGGCGGTCACCCGATAATTGATGACGGGACTGCCACCGTTCGAGTCCGGAGCGCTGAACGACACCGCAGCTGAGCCTCCCCAGTTCGAATAGGACGTTGCCGTGGCAACCGGCGAGGTTGGCGCACCGGGAGTATCGACAGTCGAGCCGATGCTGACCTTCAACACCTGATTGTTGCCCGAATCAGCGAGATAAAGGTTGCCGCTGGAATCCACTGCCACACCTGCGATGTTCTTCAGCCTGGAGCTCGTCGCTGCACCAGCCGTTGCTGTGCCCCACACACCGGTACCGGCGAAGACCGACAACGTGCCATCAGCAGTCACCTTCTCGACGAGGTAGTCCCCAGATGCGATATACACATTGCCGTCGGAGTCAGCAGCGACAGCTTTCGGGGCGTAGAGCGAAGAACTTGTGGCCGGCCCCGGGGTGAGGACGCTGGAAAGACCCGTGCCAGCAAACACTGACAATGTCCCACCCGAGGTCACCTTCAGGACAACGTCGCTGTCCGAGTCGACGATGAAAACATTGTCACCCGAATCCACGGCAAGGCCTAGCGGCTTTCGCAGCATTGAACTTGTCGCAGGTCCCGCAGCAGGGGAACCTGACTCGCCCGTGCCGGCGAACACCGAAAGGGTCCCATCAGAGGTGACCTTCACCACCACGCGATGCCCACGGTCGGCGATATACACATTGCCGAGCGAATCCACCGCCAGTCCGGCCGGGTAGCTCAACCCAGAACTTGTCGCAGCGCCGGGCGTGATTGGGGCGGAGCCGTTCCCGGCAAACACAGACAACGTTCCGCTTGGAGTCACCTTCAGAACCCGGTTTGCGTCCGGGGTGGCGATGTACACGTTGTCATCCGAATCAACGGCAACAGCGACCGGACCGTACACCGCCGAACTCGTCGCATCACCCGGTGTCGGGGCTCCGGTGAGACCGTTGCCAGCGAACACCGACAACGTTCCGTCGGGGGTGACCTTCTCGACCAGGTTGCTGCTGGAATCGGCGATGTAGATGTTTCCGTTGGAATCAACCGCGACTCCGCTCGGACCGTTCAACTTGGAGCTGGTCGTCGCACCAGCGGTCGGGGCGCCGGACGCTCCTGTGCCGGCGAAGATCGACAATGGATACCGGACAGCAGCAGTCGCCGATGCAGCCGGCGTCAGAGCCAGACTGGCCAGCATCACGCTCGCTACGACGACTATCCCTCCAACACGGCTTCCTACTGTGGTGCGACGGATGGTTCCCATGGATATTGCTCCAAGGATCAGGCGGCCAGAAAGAGGGATCCTATATGAAACATTTGATGCCGAAAACGCGTTCTTCCGTTCTTCGCGTGAACACGGCCAGACGGACTGTTCGACGTGAAAACCGGGTTGTGGTCGCGTGGCTTAGATGGACGAGTTCCTCGACCAACTGATCCCAGAACGAAGGCGCCTGAAGATTCGCCAGGATTGTGTGCGCAATCCGCGGATCGGCCAATCACCGGGGTAGGAACGCCAGAACCGCGGCAACGGCTGCAAGCGCATCGGGTCGACCGCCGTGTGATGCCATGGAAGCGTTACGGACGGTCGGCTGAACAGCAATGTTCCGTCGTAACCGGCGAACACATGGGTGATGCATTCGGAATCATCACGTAGATCGTCGAGTGATGCAGGTTCGTTCCCGAGGCCGAGAACCGCCTCGCAAAGATCGGATCGGACGAGGATCAGATTGACGAACGTGGTGGCGACGAGTTCGTATCCCTTCGACGCTGCGAGCTTCTGGAGCGACAGCGGACTCGATCCTTGCTGGACCGAGAAATCACGGGGCTGGACGAACTCGACACAGTTCGGGATGCTCGGATTGAACTCGATGATGATCACGCGGGGTTGGTAGGTCTCGATGGAATCCAGCACCCAGTAATCACAACCATCGATGTCGATGGACAGCACATCAAAATCGATGGGAAGGCCTGATCCAGCAAGGATCGATTCCAATCGGTCGTCACCATCAAACCCAACCCGCCTGCTCAGTTTGATCACCTCGGGCTGCGGGTGGTTCACGGCGAGCTGAGCGGCTCGGTCGGGATCCACCTCAATGAGGACCGCGCGATAGTCGCGCTGTCTGATCAGGTTGCAGGTGTTCGAGAGCCACACGCCGTCGGCGGCACCGAATTCCACGCACCACTTCGTAGGCTCGATCGTGACAGCGATCCGGTCGAGGATCTCAGCGATGATGCCGTCCTCGCCGAACTGCGAATGCACATCAGCGGCGTAGGTCTGCAACTGCTCCATGAATGCAACTCCTCAGGCGATGGGGGACCTTACCGCGACCCCTTCTCGGACCTCCGAAGAACACGCTTCGACGGAACGTTGCCCCGCCTGTGCGGACGCCCTACGAAACGAACGCCGCCCCGAAAGGCGGCGCCCAGTGACTTCACAACTGCCGGATCAAGGACCGATGATCCAGCTGGCGTCGGAGGGTGAAGAGATGCCACCAACCCGGGAGGTTTCCCGGGTTGGTCGCGATCCACCGTTCGGCTCCTCGTTGTTCGACTCCGCTGGTTGTTCGACTCCTCGCACCATCCCCCGCACGACTGATCGACCCAAGCATTCGTGTATCTCGTTAGCGGGTTGATGGTGCGGCGAGCGCTCCTCCCAGGAAGGCGAGTTCGGCGGGAGTCTGACGACTCCAGAATCGACTGTCATGGCACCCGGGCTCGATGCCTCCGGCCGGAGTGGGGACGAGACTGTCACGGAACTGCCGGACCCTTTGAGCGAACGGGTCTGACACGCCACAGTCGATGCGGAGATTCTGCCCCCTGAGAAGCTCACGTCGGTTCCAGAGATTGTTCGCAGAGAAATCGTCGGCGTCTTCGTAGGCGCCTGCCTGCCACTCTCCTTGCTCACGCCAAAGAGCTGGACTTGCTGCGACAACCCCGGCGAGCTCGAACGAGGGAAGAGTCGCGAGATACAGCGCTCCAGTGCCACCGAGAGAGACTCCCCACAGTGCAAGACGAGTGGTGTCGAGCCCCTTTGTGGCGAGCATCGGAATGAACTCCGTCGAAATCATCTGCGCAGGGTCATCACCATCTGCACGACGGTGCCAGTTCGCTGCATCCCCCCCATCGACGGAGGCAATCGCAAACGCAGAAACTCCCCAGGCCATGACAGCATCTGCAAGGAATCGAGGTATCGCCATGTCGAGGGTGAGGTCGCCATGAGAACCACCACGCCCATGCAGGAAGAGACACACGGGAAGGACGTCTCCAGGCACGAAGCCAGGCGGGTAGACAACCGTCCATCCGACCTCGACGCCGTTGCGCGATGGCGATGGGAAAGAACCCGAGATGACGGGACCGATTACGACCTCGGGTGGCTTGAGACTGTCCCCACAGCGGCCCATTGCCGCGTTGAGAACGGACCGGCCCGGAATCAATCCAGACTCAACCAACGCTCCTCCACCTACCGCCCCGATGACAATGACTCCCACGGCTCCGGCCCCGCCGAGCAGGAACGTTCGTCGATTCATCTGCCCTTCTCGCTTCCTCGCCTGGTTGCCACGACCCATCATCACCCTGCGGTCAGGTGTGCGCAAGGATTCCACCACGGGGCGACGGCGCTGTCGTCGGGGCCCCGTGTTCGTGAGCGTCGTGAGTAACGCTGCGACGGGCTCGTCCCCTGAGTTCGTTCCGCCTGACCGCTGCCATGCCGTGTTGCTTTCCCATTCCTTCGACGGTGCCCAGTTCTTCTTGCACGGCAGCCGCCGAAGACGTCACTACGACCCTCTGAACAGACGCAATAGAGGCACGACAAAGTTCACTCTCGGCGACATCGCCGGTGAATCACTCTCCCGGGAAACCTCCCGGGCTGTGGTGTCGGAGGGGGGACTTGAACCCCCACGCCCTTGCGGGCACCAGCTCCTTAGGCTGGCGCGTCTGCCTATTCCGCCACTCCGACGTGGCCATCGCCGACCTGCGGGCCGACAACTGCGAAACGCAAACCTACTCAGTCAGCTGACCACATCGCCAACCCAAGATCGGCACCCAAACCAGGCAAACCGATTCGGCCTCCGAATAACGGCTCTCAGAGTCTCCCTGCGTCGCGAGCAGCCTGCTCAGCATCAGCGAGCTGCCGGTCAATGATCGACAACCCTCCGGCCCAGAATCCCGGGTCGGCGAGATCAACGCCCACCATCCGCCCGAGTTCCTCGGGAGAACGCGAGCCACCCGCGCGCAGAAGATCAAGGTAGGCGGGCACGAATGCACTCCCCCGCGTTTCATACGCGGCGTAGACCGCCAGCGCGAGGAGCTGCCCATAGGCGTAGGCATAGACGTAACCAGGAGAACCGATGAAGTGCGGGATGTAGCTCCACCACGAGCGGTAACCGGGAGAGATCTCAACCGCATCGCCGAGCATGGAGCGCTGGGTGGCTTCCCAGGCGTCACCGAAATCCTCGACCGAAAGTTCACCGATGTTGCGTCGATGCGTATGCACGGCGTTCTCGAAACGATTCATCGCGACCTGACGGAACACTGTTGCGATCTGCCCCTCCAGACTCTCGGCGATGAGCGAGAGGCGCGCCGCCGGATCACTCGTCGCGTCGAGAAGGCGTCCGAAGGTCACGGTCTCACCGAAAACGGATGCAGTCTCTGCGAGGGTCAGCGGTGTGGTCTGGTGGAAGATCCCTTGCTCACGAGCGAGATATGCGTGAAGTCCATGACCGAGTTCGTGGGCAAGTGTAAGGACATCGCGGCGGCGGCTCGTCCAGTTGAGCAGCAGGAACGGGTGCGCGCTCGGCACGGTGTACGCACAGAAGGCGCCCGGGCGCTTCCCGGGGCGGATAGGTGCGTCGATCCAGTTCTCGTCGAGGAATCGACCGACAATGTCAGCGAGCTCGGATGAGAACGAGCCATACGAATCGAGCACGATCTCCGTGGCCTGCGACCATGAGAACTGCTCCTCTACCTCGGCGATCGAGGCATTCCTATCGAAATCCGAAAGGCGGTCGACACCGAGCAATTGGGCCTTCAACCGGTACCAGCGTTGGGGGATGTCATAGCGATCGACAACGGCGTCCACGAGAGCCTGCACCGATGAGTCACTCGCTTGATTGGAGAGGTTGCGACTCGCGACCCAGGAGTCGTAACTGCGAAGCCTGTCGTCGGTGGCCTTGTCCGCCATGAGCGTGTTGAACACGAACGCGCGAGTACGCAGCCCCGGCTCGAGCGCCGCAGTGACTGCATCGGCAGCCGCACGTCGCTCATCGGGCGATGGCGAACCAAGACGCGAGAGTCCCTGCTCGAGGCTCACTGCTCCCTCGGGAAGATCAACGACGATTGCCGAGGTCAGCTCATCGAAGAGCCTCGACCAGGCTGAGTTTCCAGTGATTCGCTTCTCGGCGAGCACCTTCTCCTCTGCTTCGGTGAGCAGATGCGAACGGTACCGACGAGATGACTCCAGGTAATACCGACAGAACTCGAGGACCGGTTCACGCAGAAGTCGAGATGCCCGTGCTTCGTCGACCTCAGCCCACTCCAACTCGAGAAAGATCACCTGCGTGGACAAGGCCGTTGCCTGCTCCTGGAAGCGTTGCATCGCAGCGCCGGCCTCTGGGTCCGCTGTATTGACCGAGAACCCGAGGCTTACGAATGAACCAGCGCGCCCGAGACGATCATTCATGTCTGCGAGCAACGTCATGACCTCGGCGAGTTCCGACGCGTCGAGTTCAGCGATCCTGCCCCGATACTCGATGAGTTGTCCCACGAGCTGCTCTGCTTCTCGCAGAAGCGCAGCAACGCCGTCGGAACCCCGACCGTCGACGAGGGGGCTGAGATCCCAGGCCACGGAACTGGCCAGAAGATCAGATTCAGCGGGCGGCGGTGATTCGATCGTCGTCATCTCCGCAGGCTACGAAGCGGCAGCATCACGGTCCAGCAGAGCACGCAGTCTTCGGCGCGACTCCTCAATTTCGGAGGCGAGCAACCGTTCGACCACGCCACTTCCGAAACCGCCGCCGTAATGGAGTTCCATGATGAGTTCGGTCTGATCACCGTTGGGGCGCAATCGGGCATCCAAGGTCCACTCTGCATGGGTACGTCCATCGAGCTCGATTCGTTCGAACCGAAGGTGCAGTGGATCGTCGACGGTTCGAACCATGCGAAGGCGCTTCGACCGAGACAGGGGCCCGACCTTGGCTCGCAGTTCGATCGCCCATGCGTCGGCTGGTCCGGTCAGGGTTTGCGCCTTCGCGACTATTGAAAGCCACTCGGGGTAGCGCTCCAGCGTGGCCACCAAGGGCCGGACCCGCTCGGGTGATGCATCGAGGTCTACGGAAGCCTTGAGATCCACTCGCACAGTCTGCCTGCTGCAGTGGAAAGCGACAGCGTCCGCCGACGAGGAACCGCTCTCGTTCATGACTCGAGCGTGCGGACGCCTCGCGAATCGATACGTACAGACACGACAGTGCCAGGGAGGAGATCTGTTGCGAGTTCGTGCGAAACAGAGGCGAAGATCTCGAAGCCGGAAACAATGAGCCGACATCCGAGTTCGAACCGACCGGCGATGAATCGCGATGACTCGATGACTGCGTCTCCGACACAACCGGCTTCGACCGGACTGACCTCGAACGCAGAGTCGAGCACGAGCACCGGATCGTTCATCGGGAGTTCGAGCAAAGAGGTGCCTCCGACGATGAACTCCCGGATGACCGATAGTGGAACCACACATCGATGACCGAGGAACCCCGCGACCGATTCTGAACCCGGTTCGCTCCAGAGTTCCACTGCGCTCCCACTGCGTTCGATCCGACCATTGCGCAGGATCACCACCCGATCGGCAATAGCGAAGGCTTCGTCCTGATCATGCGTGACATGGACAACCGAAAGACCAGTCTGGCGGAACAGAGTCTCGAGTTCGGACAGGATGGAACGCCGCAGCGACCGGTCGAGCGCACTGAGCGGTTCGTCGAGCATCAGCAACAGCGGTTCAGTGGCAAGCGCCCGAGCGAGTGCAACTCGCTGCCGTTCACCACCGGAGAGACTGCCCACCGATCGATCGCCGAACCCCGCGAGCCTGACGAGATCCAGCAACCCCTTGACCCGCTGACGACGTTCGCTCCGAGGGACGGACCGCATACGCAAGCCGTACGCAATGTTCGAGGCAACGTCGAGATGCGGGAACAACGCGTACTCCTGAAACATGAGCGCGAGGTGGCGATGATGCGCGGCTGCGCCAGTGATGTCGGCTCCGTCCAGATACACAGAGCCACCATCGACCTGCTCTAGACCGGCGACAGCTCGTAGGAGCGTCGATTTACCGCCACCGGACGGACCGAGCACAGCAACGATCTCGCCAACTCCCACATCGAACGAGATGCCATCAAGCGTTGGCGGCCCACCCTCGTCGAGCCGCACGGTGAGTGATCTCACGTCGAGTCTCGGAGCACTCATGTCAGAACTCCGCGCTCGTCGACGGCCGAAGCCGATCGATGACGACGATCACGACAGTTACAGCCGCCATCAGAATTACTGAGAGAGCCATCGCCTGCGAGAGATTGTCTCCTCCTGGGCGTCCTAGCGAGCGATAGATCGCGATGGGAACGGTGACATCGCTGGCCCGTACGAGGAAACTGGTTGCTCCGAACTCGCCCAGCGACACTGCGAACGCGAATCCCGCCGCAACAGCGATCTGTCTACGGATCATCGGCAGGTCAATGGTGAACCAGACGCTGAATCTCCCAGCGCCGAGCAGCGCCGCAGCCTCCCTGAGTTTCGGATCGATGGACCGGACGGCGGGCACGAGCAGTCGGACCACGAATGGCAGTGCGATCACGCTGTGAGCGATCGGAAGCATCCACCATGAGGACCGGAAATCCAGTGGAGGATCAGCAAGCGCGATGAGGCATCCGAATCCGACGGTGACCGCCGAGGTGCCGAGAGGGATCATCAGGAATCCCTCGGTCAGCGAATCGAACACCCGCCCTGCACCGAGTCGAGATCTGGGCCGAATTTTGAGCCGGTTCTTGGGTCGACGCGTCGGCTGAGAGTTTCCCGACAACAGCCGCGGCGGACGGGCGAGGGACCAAGCAGCGCAACAGCCAAGCAGCACCGAGAGCGTCATTGTTGCGAGCGCGAATTTCAACGAGTTCCCCACCGCATCGAGCGGAGCAACGAAAGCGCTTGACCCTCGACGGTTCGAACCGAGCGCCGAATACGCATGGAATCCCCAACCTTTCGAGGTCGAGAACGATCGAATGACGAGAACCGCCAGCGGACAGCCGAGGAAGAGACCCATGAACAGAAGGTTGGCTCCAATGAATGCTCGCTCCCCCCGAGTTCGCGCCCGTCTGCTCAGCGGTGTGCCCGCGTGATCACCACTGCCGTCTGATCTCGATCGTCGGGCCCGATTGAAGAGCATCAGGATGATCACAACTCCGACGAGTTGCATGATCGACAGCGCTGCTGCGACATCCAGATGCAGGAACCTCGCTGTCTGGTCATAGATCTCGACCTCGATCGTTCGCTGCCGCACACCGCCGAGGATCAAAACGATGCCGAACGATGTGAAGGAGAACAGGAACACAATGGAGGCCGCTGCAAGCACCGAGGAACGCAGCCTCGGCAGTGTGATTGTCAGCAGTGCCCGCAATGGTGAAGCGCCGAGAGTGCGGGCGGCATTGACCTCGCTCTCCCCCATTGCGGCCCACGCCGATCCGACGGTACGAACGACCACGGCATAGTTGAAGAACAGATGCGCGATGAGGATCGCCCAGATCGTTCCGGTGAGCTCAACCCCGGTGATTCCTGCCGGACCGATGAGTGAGAGAAACGCGAGACCGGCAACCACGGTGGGCAGCACGAATGGAACCAACAACAGCGCCCAGAGGATCCGACGCCCCCGGAATTCGAATCTGGCAAAGAGAGCAGCCCCCGGGAGTCCGACCAGCACACACAAGATCGTCGACAACAAGGATTCCCAAACCGTGAACCACATGACCCGGGTGATCGATGGGTCGCGGAACACATCGACAATCGCGGTGAGTTCCCAGTGCCCAGAGGGTCGGAGCCCTCGCGTCACGATGGCGACGACGGGCCATACGAAGAACGCGGCCAGGAACACCAACGGTGGACCTGCCAAGAGCGCCCGCCAGTGGATTCGACGTCTCAACGGAAGATGCTGGCCCACTGCGCCACCCAACGCTCGCGACTCGCAGCGACGAGTTCATAGGGGAGCGTGAGCGGTTCGGCGACCGGCGTTGTGTACTTCGAGAACGCCTCGGGGAGCGGTGTCTCATCAACCACCGGATAGACGTACATCTGCTCCGGCATGTCCTGCTGGAAGCTCTGCATCAACATGAACTCGATGAACGTTGCCGCGGCTCGGGGTTGCTTCGCCCCGGCGAGCACACCGGCGAATTCGATCTGGCGGTAACAGGTGGGAGCGACGACACCGGTCGGTGTTGCATCGGCCGGGACTGATGTGTCGAGAACCTCCGCCGGAGGACTGGAGGCATAGCTGACCACGAGCGGCCGATTTCCCGCACCGCTCGAGCCCGAGAAGGAGCTGTAATACGCCGTCTCCCACGAGTCGACAACGGAGACATCGTTGGCTTTGAGATCGCGCCAGTACTGGAGCCATGCCGGGTTCGGGCCAGTGTCCTCACCGCCGCCGAAGGTGGCGATCGTGGCGAGCAGGAAACTCAAGCCAGGCGTGGATGAACTCGGATCCTCCACTGCGAGCGTGGAGCGGTACTTGCTGTCGGTGAACGATTGAAGGTCATCGGGCACCGGGAGATTCCGATCGGCAAACCAACTGCGATCGAAATTCACACAGACATCGCCGTGGTCAATGGGTGTGACCCGATGCTGGTCGTCAGCCTGTAATGACATCGGGACAGAACCCAGACCACTCGCGCTGTACCGCTGGAAGAGGCCTTCGTCGAATGCCTTGGCGAGAAGATTCTCGTCGATGCCAAAAAGCAGATCCCCTTGCGGATCGTCTTTCGTGAGGATCGCTGCATTCACCATTGTGCCGGCGTCGCCCGAGGGAAGGATCTCGACCCTGACGCCGGTGCGCGCGGTGAACTCGTCGAGAACAGCGGTGCTGACAGCGAAGGAATCATGGGCGACAACCCGAACCACCGTTCCGTCAGGGAACCGCGGAAGCGCACCATCAGAAAGCACCGGTTCGATCGTCGGCGTCGATCTGGAGTCCTGAGTCATCGATGACTGCGAGCCGCCGTTCGGTCCTCCGGAACATCCGGTGGCAATGACCGCGAAAAGAAGCAGAGCCACAACGGCCGCAGCAGTTCGATACCAAGGACGCAAGAACGAATCCTTCCCGAGAGATTGTGTTCGATTGTTCGATGTCATTGTTCTGCTCCGGGGTAGATGACGAGGAGAGTCCCGGTTCGGACTCGGATCAGGGCGCCGGTGGTGAGGAATCGGTTGCTCAGGCCAAGGGTGGAACCGGGATGGAGGGTGGCGTCTTGCAACGGCCAGGCCAACCCCTCGATATCCACACCTGTCGCCGCTCCGTGCACCGCGAGCACCGTGACGTTCGCTCCCGGCTCACCGGTGAGTTCGAGGTCAACACCGGAATGAACCACCGCGACGAGGGCATCACCCATGACTGCGCGGAGAGCAAGCGACTCGTACCTGCGCGCAGCGATCACGAATGCATTGCCGAGTAGATGATCAAGGCGTCCGCCGTCGCCACCGATGACGACCGCGCGCTCGGCGCCCGACCCGAGCGCTGTGTCGAGCGCGAGTTCAAGATCGGTGGCGTCCTTGTCGACCGGGTGCCGAAGAATCTCGCACCCACGGAGCGAATCCAGAACCTGAGGATCGATGGAGTCGAAGTCCCCGACGGCGATGTCCACCTCGAGACCGAGAGCATGAGCATGATGAACGCCCGAGTCCGCGCCGATGACGAGGATCCGCTCTCTGGTCGGAAGCGCAAGGCGATCGAGGGAGTCGGCACGCGGCGCATCTCCACCCGTGATGACAAGGGCCAACTCGATCTGCGATTCGGTTCGCTCGTGCGCAATAGCGTTCATGGAAGCTTCCTTCGCCGGCATGACCCGGATCAGGTTCGACGGTCGGAGGAGCGGTTCCTCCCTCTCAGCCCGACTGCCCGGGCTCCCGCGTTCGTAGGAGAATCGTACACGCCACTCGTGTGAATCCTGCGCTTGTTCTGTCATACTGACTGACACGACTTCACCACACGGAGAGTTCCATGCCCTTTCTGCGCACGCCCGACGAATGCTTCATCGGTCTCCCCGACTACGACTTCGAACCTCACTACGTCGACGTCGCTGATCCCGCAGAACCCGGGGCCACCTTGCGGGTCCACTATCTCGACGAGGGCCCGGCCGATGGACCGATCGTATTACTCATGCACGGCGAACCGAGCTGGTGCTATCTGTATCGCCACATGATCCCGCCGTTGGCGGCTGCCGGATTCCGCTGCATCGCTCCAGATCTCGTCGGGTTCGGGCGTTCCGATAAGCCAACCGATTCATCCACCCATACCTACGCCAATCATGTGGAGTGGATGCGTGAGGCGCTGTTCGATCGACTCGACCTCACCGACGTCACCTTCTTCGGACAGGACTGGGGCGGCATGATCGGTCTCCGTCTGGTCGGAGAGCATCCGGGACGCTACGCACGGGTCATCGTTTCCAACACCGGACTCAACACCGGCGACCGCGGAGCCGGCGAGGCATTCCTCGCTTGGCAGGAGTACGCCCGCACCGCGGTGGCATTCCCCATCGGCAACATCGTGGCGGGAGGTGTGCTCAGCGGGCTCACCGAAGCAGAGATTGCTGCGTACAACGCCCCCTTCCCCGCCGACGAGTTCACGGTCGCACCTCGCACGATGCCCTCACTGGTGCCGACCACCTCGGAGAATCCGGCCACCCCCGCGAACCGCGCGGCATGGAAGGTTCTCGAGACATGGGACAAGCCCTTCCTCATCGCGTTCAGCGATAGTGATCCCCTCACTGCCGGTGGCGAACGCTCGTTCCTGAAAGTACCGGAAGCAATGCGTCAACAGATCGTCGTCGAGGGAGCTGCGCACTTCGTGCAGGAAGACAAGGGGCCCGAACTCTCCGCCACCATCATCGAGTTCGTGCGCTCAACCTCCGAGTAGCACTTCGGGGCCCCATCGAACCCCTCCGAACACCTCACGGGCTGCCCACACTCCCCTACGCTGCCCGCATGCGCAGAACCATCCTCAACGAAGAGCACGAGATGTTCCGGGATTCCTTCCGGACCTTCATCGATCGGGAGATTGCACCGCACTTCGAGCGATGGGAAGAAGCAGGCATCGTCGACCGGTCGCTGTTCAGCGCAGCCGGTGCCGCCGGATTCCTCGCCATGTCTGCGCCGGAGCAGTATGGCGGAGGCGGCGTTGACGATTTCCGGTACAACCTCGTCATCAGCGAGGAACTCGCCTACGCAGGATTCTCTTCGCCCGGAATGGGGATCACGCTTCACAACGACATCTGCCTTCCGTATTACCTGTCTCTCACCAACGATGAGCAGAAGGCGCGTTGGTTGCCGGGTATCTGCTCCGGCGAACTCATCACCGCCATCGCCATGACCGAGCCTGCGATTGGTTCAGATCTTGCCTCAATGGCCACCTCAGCGATCCGTGACGGCGACCACTACGTGGTCAACGGAGCCAAGACCTTCATCACCAATGGCATCAATGCGGATCTCGTGATCGTGGCGGTCAAGACCGACCCCTCCGAGCGACACAAGGGCATGAGCCTTCTCGTCATCGAACGCGGAACGGAAGGCTTCGAGCGGGGCCGCAACCTCAACAAGGTCGGCCTCCACTCCCAGGACACCGCCGAACTGTTCTTCAACGACTGTCGGGTACCCGTGACCAATCTCCTCGGTACTGAAGGCATGGGTTTCATTCATCTGGTCGAGAACCTCGCTCAGGAGCGTCTCTCAATCGCCGCTGGTGCTGTGGCGGCCGCTCGGCAGGCGCTTCGTTGGACCCTGGAATACACCCACGAGCGCACCGCTTTCGGTCAACCGATCGCGGCATTCCAGAACTCACGCTTCGTGCTTGCCGAGATGGCGACTGAGATCGAAATCGCCGAGGTGTTCCTCGACCGCTGTGTCGAAGCCCTCTGCGCCGTGGAGCTAACGGTGGAAGAAGCCGCCATGGCGAAGTGGTGGTGCACCGAACTGCAGAAGCGTGTGGTCGACCATTGCGTACAACTTCATGGCGGCTATGGATTCATGCTCGAGTACCCCATCGCCAGGGCATATTGCGATGTGCGCATCCAGACCATCTACGGAGGGACGACAGAGATCATGAAGGAGATCATCGGCCGCTCGTTGCGTCCGGAAAGCTAGCGTTCTGCGATTCCCATCAATCTCCGCTCTCGGATCAATGAGGTTCCACTGTGTTGCTCACGATCATCTTCGCCGTACTGGCCTTCATCGTTGTCGGAGCATTCGCCGCTCAGATGAAGCGTCGCCGTGACTATGAGCGCAGTGAGGGCGACGATCTCTGACCACTGCGGTTCGTGGTTACTCAGGCAGCCACTATGAGCAGCGGTTGAATCGCTGGGGGAATCCGGAAGGCCCAACCAGTGAGGATCTGGTCCCGACGGAGCTCGGATCCCGGTTCGAAGTCAAGCTGGACTCCGTCGAGATCGAACAGGACCATCCCTCGTGATCGACGCAGCCGCCAGGATTCTTGCCCGAGGCTGCGTCTGATCTGCCAGAGCATCGTTCGCATACTGTTGGCGGCCCGTTTCGGAACAGCTCCCTGCCACAGCGTGGCGATGAGTTGGTCGGCGGGGATCCCCTCAGGCCCTGCGATAACCAGCAGGTAGAGCGCCAATTGGGCATGTCTGGTCGCGAATCGCACGTCGGTGTCACCCAATCGCACAGCCGGCACACCGTGGATTGAGATAGCGAGGCGCGCAGTCGCCCCGAGACGCGAATCTCCGGGTAACACGATGGGATCAATACCGGAAGTCTCGCCGCTCCCTTCTGTTTCAGACATTTCCGTCACCGCTGACCGCCACCTGACTGTGAACCTCACGACGACGGTTCGTGTTGCTTGGATGTGTGTTGCTTCGCTTTGTAAAGCGTCGCTCGGTGATGCTCAAGACCTGAAGAACCACGATTCGGCGACGCCAAGAGTCAATCGGATCATGGGGTATACGTCAATGATCACTCTTGGCAACAGTCCTGAACACATCTGTAGAGTTCGCCGGACCGTTCCCAGAACTTGAAACACGAAACTGGCCGCCAGAGAGGACCCTCATGCCTGATGCGAACAACCCCGCCACTGCTGCAGCCAATGTCGCGACGACTCAAGAGCGAATGCTGGAGGCCGGAATCGCTCTCTGGGCGGACGAGGACCCATCGGTCGTCTTCGGTGGATTCTCCGTCGCCCGGGTGGCGAAGGCAGCCGGCGTCACCCGGGCGACCTTCTATTCGTACTGGTCCACCACCGAGGACTATCTGCTGGCGCTCGTGGCTCATCTCAACGCCCGACCTCAGGGCGGTTGGAGTTCGGAGGTTGCCTCGCGTGTCGAACTTCTGCGCATGGCCGGAACGAGAGCGCTTGATTCCTTCCTTGAGACCTCTGCGTTGCGCCTTGCCCAGAACATTGAGGACCCAGCTGTTCGGGTGAGGCTCGGATTCGCATCGAAGGCCGATGATCCAGAGGTTGCCGCCGGCCTCCGATCCCTCTATCGGAACATGGAAGAGCGAACGTTCGCGCCCAACCGTGCACTTCGCGAAAGTTGGGGTCGAGAACCGCGCCCCCCGTTTACTGAGGGTTGGATCCAGGCTCTCTTCGCGGCACTTCTTGATGGCATCACCATCCGACGGATGATTGATCCGGAAATGATGCCGAGCGAAAGTTTCGGCTTGGCTGGCGCAATCATCATGTCGATCTCGACAAAGGCGATCGATGATCCGAGAGACACGTTCGATCTGTTATCGGCAATGAACCAATGGCCATCGATGGGAGTGAGGCTCTCCTCTGAGCGGAGAGCAATCGAATCGTTGGAGGCTCCAGCACTCGACACCGAGATCGTGCGAATGGCCACCGTCGCCGCCAGACGGATGCTCACTCATGTGAACTGGCAGGAGATCACGATCGACGAGATCGCTATCGCTATCGGAATCGGAAGCGAGCGGTTGCTACGAACCTTCGGGTCGAAAACGGGCTTGGCGCTTTCCATGATCGCCCTCAACTCTGACGAGCGCTGGCAGGAGACTCCAAGATCCGACGACCCACTCACTGACCTGCACGCGCTTCTCAACATCATCCTCGAAGAATTGCGCAGGACGCCGAGCCTCGGTCAGAGCACGATCCAACTCCTCTCCGGAGGGACCAGACTCCCCGACGCGGCGATCATCGCCAGTCCCCCTGTTCCGGACATCACCCGACTGCTCACCGAGGCCAAAGCCGCAGGCCAGATCCTCCCGGAAATCGATCCCGCTGCGTTCTCGGTCTCGCTCACGCGGATCCTGCTCGCCGAGGGCGTCCCAGTGACCATTTCGGGAACATCGCAGGTCGACTCGCTCCGCTACATCCTCGAAGGGATCCGGATCCGCGAGTGAGCTCCCTGCTCGCGGATCGCCGGCAGGGTTGTCAGGAATTGAGTCGGCAGGCTCCGGTACGATCTGGTGAGCGATGAACATCACCACGGCGCAGCGGCGCACGGCAATCACCGGCGTGTTCGGAGTCGCCCTCATCTGCATCGCGGCGTGGCCGGCGATCGCGGCGGGGCTCTCCGCACAGCATCTCGATTGGCACCCTTCAGGCGACTGGGGGCTCCTCTCCATGCGGATCGAGGATGTGGGACACGCCACGCCGCTGCTCGGCCCCTATTCACGATTCGGATGGAACCATCCCGGGCCGCTCCTCTACTGGGTTCTCGCTCTTCCGTACCACCTGCTCGGTTGGTCGGCACGTTCGATGCTCGCCTCCACAGCTCTCGTCAACGCAGTCGCACTTGGAGGAACCGTTTCGCTGGCATGGAGGCGGGGAAGGCTCCCACTCGCCGCACTGACAACACTCGCTCTCGCCGTCCTCACGCACGCGATGGGACCGGAACTGCTGCGTGACCCTTGGAACCCCTACATCACGGTTCTACCGGTCGCCCTCTTCGTCGTGCTGTGCTGGTCCGGGACGGAGGGCGATCGTTGGGCATGGCCACTGGCCATTGCCGTCGGCTCATTCATCGTGCAGAGCCATATCGGTTATGCAGTGCTCATTGCAGGAGTCGCGGCGGCTGCTGCGCTTCTCGCATGGAGGAATCGCAGCGCGATCCCGATTCTCCCGATTGATCGGCGTCATCGGCGGGTTCTGTGCACCACGACCGGACTCGTCACGCTGATCTGCTGGCTCCCTGTTCTGATCGATCAGTTCTTCGGGACAGGGAACGTCTCGGCGATCGTGTCGTACTTCCTCACCAGTTCGGACCGACCAGCGGGTATCCACGATGCACTGGCCCAAGCGGCAGCCAACCTTCCACTGCACGACGTCGGTTGGCTCGGCGCGCTCCCGGTGGTCGGCTCCGATGGCGCTGTCGAAGGCGGGGACCTGCTCGCGTTACTGCTACCGCTCATCATCTACGCAGGAGCTCTTGCGCTTGCCACCGCTGCCCGAGCCCATAGCGCTGTTCGGTTCCAGATCATCACCGGCGTGGCCGTCGCCTGCGGAGTACTCGCAACCTCTCGCATCACCGGCCCCATGTTCGGGTACCTCATCCAGTGGTGGTGGATCCTGGCATGCCTCTGGTGGCTATCGATCGCCTGGTCGATCCTTGACGCCACACTGCACTGGGAGCGCTCGCCGGTGCAGGTGAAGCGGATCCTCCCCGTTGTCGTCGTGGCCATCTGCTTGATCAGTGGATTCCGCACCTCGCGCACCACAGCGCGTGCGGCGGACCTTGCGGTTCCTCCCGAGGCGTCGAACAGCCTCCTGCTCCACGATCTACTCCCACCGCTGATCGGCGCCCTTGGCGCACTGCCCGACATCCACGCTGTGCGGGTCGAAACGGTGAACTCCACATGGGGCACGATGTCCGATGGAGTGCGCTACGCAATCGCCCACGCCGGCGAGGAGGTCGTCGTCGACCCGCAGTACGGATTCAAATTCGGCGAGCAACGTTCGGCAGATCGCACTGAGCCAGACGCTGTGGTGTGGGTTGTGCACGGCGACGCAGTTCGAATCTGGGGTCAACTCCCCAACGTCCGCACCATCGCGATCTGGGACCCACTCGATACCGAGCAGCGCGCCGCGTATGTACTCGACGAATCAATACTCCAGGAGCAGTTGAACGCAGCAGGACGATCCGATCTCGCCACCGCGCTCACCAACGGTGGCGGCGGCGTCGACTCCGGCAGCATCGGCCTCGAAGGCGTCGATCAGGAACTCGTCCGCAGGGTGGAAGCCATCCGCCGCAAGGGCGATCCGATCGGGCTCTACCTCTCCATCACCCGTCGCTGAGCGACCATGTCGGCGACGACACCGAACGGTGGTTGACTGGTGGGGTGCTGATCGTCAGGGATGTCATCGTCGAGATCGGTGGGAAGACCATCGTCGATGGCGTGACGTTCCAGGTCCGAGCCGGGGACAAGGTCGGTCTCGTGGGCCGCAATGGGGCCGGTAAGACCACCCTGTTCAAGACCCTCGGCGGTGCCAATCCACCAAAATCGGGCACCATTCGCCGTGAAGGCGCCACTGGCTACCTGTCCCAGGATCCACGTCAGGAAGCCATCCCGGACGACACGAACTGCCTCGCACACGTACTTTCGGGTCGTGGACTCGCCGACGCTGCCATCAACCTCGAGAAACTACGGATCGCCATCGAGGAGGATCCGAGCGACCGCAACATCTCCCGGTTCTCCGATGCCCAGGAGAAGTTCGAGAACGACGGCGGCTACGCCGCGGAGTCCGAGGTTCGCAAACTGGTCGATGGACTCGGCCTGCGCCCGGACCGCCTCGAACTGAATCTGGGGGCCCTCTCCGGCGGTGAACGGCGTCGTCTCGAACTGGCCCGCATCCTGTTCGCCGGGAGCGACCTTCTCCTCCTCGACGAGCCGACCAACCATCTCGATGCCGATGCCAGGGACTGGCTCCTCAAGTTTCTGCGTGGATACCGAGGCGCCCTGCTCGTCATCAGTCATGATCTTGATCTCCTCGACGAGGCGATCACGCGCGTCATCCATCTCGACCGAGAGGCCGAAGATGCCATTGGTGAGATCGTCGAGTACAAGGGCACCTATAGCCAATATCTCAAGTCACGCCGCCTTGATGAAGAGCGGCAGGCGAAGGTTGCTGAGCAGCAGCGCTCGGAGATCGCCCGACTCTCAACCCTCGCGGATTCGATGCGCGGCCAGACCGCAAAGCGCGCCCGCGTGGCCAAGAACCTCGACAACAGAGTGGCCCGGATCGAAAAGAACCGGGTTGAGGGGCCAGCCGCCCGACGGACCCTGGAGCTTCGCTTCCCTCCCCCTCCTCCGTCGGGGCGCACGGTGGTCACCGCCACGGAACTCTGGAAGAGCTTCGGAGCCCTCGACGTGTTCGCCGACGTGAACTTCGATGTCGGACGCGGCGAACGGCTCCTCATCATGGGCCTCAACGGCGCCGGCAAGACCACACTGCTGAAGGTGCTGGCCGGCGAACTCGCGCCTGATATGGGCACTGTCGAGTTCGGACTTCATGTCTCGGTCGGCTACTACGCGCAGGAACATGAGGGCATCACCGCAGGTAGAAGCTTGCTTGATCACATGCAGGAGCAGGCGGGCCTCGGTACCGAACAGATGCGGGCGCTCATGGGCATGTTCGGTCTCAGCGGCGACAAGGCGTTCCAGGACGCCTCGACGCTCTCCGGTGGTGAGAAGACCAAACTGGCGCTCGCCCAACTGGTCGCCGGCCGCCACAACGTCCTGCTTCTCGACGAGCCCACCAACAACCTCGATCCGATGTCGCGAACCGCAACCGGCGAGGCACTGGCCTCCTGGCCCGGAACCATGATCATCGTGAGCCATGACGTCGAGTTCGTCGAAGCCCTCAGGCCCGACCGCGTTCTTCTGATGCCCGAGGGGCAGATCGACTACTTCTCCCCCGAGATGGTCGAACTCGTGGCGCTGGCCTGATAGCTGGCCTGATCGCTGGCCTGACTACTGGCCTGATCGTGGATCAGTCGTCGCCGGCAGGGGCGGCCGCACTGCGCTCCCAGCGCAGGTAGGCCTCCATGAATCCGTCGAGGTCGCCATCGAAGACCGACTCGACATTACCGACCTCGTGACCAGAGCGGAGATCCTTGACCATCTGGTACGGCGCCATCACATAGGACCGGATCTGGCTCCCGAAGCCCACAGACCGCTGCTCACCTCGGATCGTGGAGAGTTCAGCCTCGCGTTCCATACGCTGGAGTTCCGCGAGTTTGGCGAGCAGGATCTGCATGGCGCGGTCCTTGTTCTGATGCTGGCTGCGCTCGTTCTGGCAGGACGTGACCACACCGGTGGGCAGATGGGTGATGCGCACCGCCGAGTCGGTCACGTTGACATGCTGACCACCGGCACCCGATGACCGATACGTATCGATCCGGAGGTCTTTCTCGTCGACATCGATATCGGGGACGTCTTCCAGGAACGGCGTGACCTTGAGAGCGGCGAACGCGGTCTGTCGTTTCCCCTGGGCATTGAACGGCGACATCCGCACGAGTCGATGCACACCATGTTCGGAACGCAGGCGCCCATATGCGTGGCGCCCATTGACGAGGAACGTAGCCGAGGAGATTCCCGCCTCACTCCCGGGCGACACCTCGTCGAGCTCAACATCGAACCCACGCTTCTCGGCCCACCGCAGGAACATCCGCAGGATCATGTTGGCCCAGTCCTGGGCATCGGCACCGCCCTCGCCGGACTGGATCTCGCAGATAGCACCGCTGTCGTCGTATTCCCCGGTGAACAGCGCCCGGAGCTCGAGCTCACCGAGCTCGGCATCAAGGGCGGATAGCGCGTCGGTGACCTCCGCCTCGAAGGAGTCGTCGCCCTCCTCCCTCGCAAGATCGAAAAGAGTTTCAGCATCCTCAACGCGGCTGCCCAGACGTTCGTAGACCTCTATGTCCTCGACCAATGCCGCGAGCTCACCATTGACCTTGCGGGCCCGGTCTGGGTCGTCCCAGAGATCCGGGCGACTGGCCTCGGTCTCGATCTGAGGGCGGGCAGCCCGCAACTCATCGATCCGCAGGTACACCTCGGCCTCGGAGACGCGTCGCTTGAGCGCGCTGATGTCGTCGGAGAAATCTCTCATCGGTCTCGATCTACTTGCCGTGGCAGAGCTTGAACTTCTTGCCCGACCCACACGGGCAGGGGGCATTGCGGGGAGTCTTGTCCCATTCGCTGAGTACGACAGGTGCTTGGGTCGGCGCTTCGATCGGAAGATCGAGTTCGACACCATTGGCGGCAGCTTCGAGTTGGGCCGCGGCAACCATCGATGTCGAAACCTCGCTGGGATCAGCGGGAGCGCTGTAGCTCATGTTTGTCACGGCTGGTTCAGGCTCGGGCTGCGACACCGTGATCTGGGCGTGCATCACATAGGTCACGAAATCCGAGGCGACGGCCTGCATCATCGAGCCGAACATCTCGAATCCCTCTCGTTGCCATTCGACGAGCGGATCCTTCTGACCCATGGCCCGCAGGTTGATGCCCTCCTGCAGATAGTCCATCTCGTAGAGATGTTCCCGCCACTTCTGATCGATGATCTGCAGCATGATCTGCCGCTCGATCTCGCGCATCGTCTCGGATCCGAAGTCGGCCTCACGCGCTTCGTAGTGGGCAGTCGCTTCTCCCATGAGCAACTCATAGAGCTCGTCGGTGGTGACACACGCCGCGATCTGCTCCTGGGTCGTGGCGACCGGCCACAACGCAGCGATGTCGCTGTGCAGCCCTTGGACATCCCATTCATCAGCATGATCAGACACGCAGAACGTAGAGATCGCACCATCGACGGCCTCAGCGAGGTAACCCATCGCCTCCTCGCGGAGATCGGCGTCGTCGAGGATCTGATCGCGGCGCTGGTAGATGATCTTGCGCTGCTGATTCATGACCTCGTCGTATTCGAGGACGTTCTTGCGGATCTCGGCATTGCGCTGCTCAACGGTGTTCTGGGCCCGTTCAATGGCCTTGCTCACCATTTTCGCTTCGATCGGAACGTCGTCGTCGAGGGTCTTGCCCATGACCCAGTTCATCGCTCCGGTGGCGAACAGGCGCATCAGGTCGTCTTCGAGCGAGAGGTAGAAACGGCTCTCACCGGGGTCGCCCTGACGACCGGATCGACCACGGAGCTGGTTGTCGATGCGGCGGCTCTCATGACGCTCGGTACCGAGCACGTAGAGCCCACCGATCTCACGAACGGTGGCGCCGTCGGCAGCGCAGCGGGGCTCGTACTCGGCGAGGAGTGCGGCAAAGCGCTCCTGACCCTCCTCGGTGAGCGGGTCGAGGCCCTCGGCGACGACATCACGTTCCGCGAGACCCTCAGCATTGCCACCGAGAAGAATGTCGACGCCACGACCAGCCATGTTGGTGGCCACCGTGACGGCACCGAGGCGCCCTGCCTGGGCCACGATGTCGGCTTCGCGGAAGTGGAGCTTGGCGTTGAGGACCTCATGGCGCACACCGCGCTTCGACAGTGCGCGCGAGAGCTTCTCTGACTTCTCAACGGAGATCGTGCCGATCAGGACAGGTTGGCCCTTCTCCGAGCGTTCGACGACATCGTCGACAACAGCGTTGAACTTGGCCTCCTCGGTCTTATAGATGAGATCTCCCTGATCGATTCGCGCCAGACCGCGATGCGTGGGGATCGGGACCACGTGGAGGTTGTAGGTTCCGGCGAACTCGGCCGCTTCGGTCTCCGCCGTACCGGTCATTCCGGCGAGCTTGTCGTACATACGGAAGTAGTTCTGGAGCGTGATCGTGGCGAGGGTCTGGTTCTCCTCTTTGATCTTCACGCCTTCCTTGGCCTCGACTGCTTGATGAAGACCTTCGGACCACCGCCGTCCCTCGAGAATGCGGCCGGTGAACTCATCGACGATGCGGACCTCGCCGTTCTGAACGACGTACTCCTTGTCGCGTTTGAAGAGTTCCTTGGCCTTGAGTGCCGCCTGCAATTGGTGCACGAGGTTCTGCGAGACCTCGTCGTACATGTTCTCAACACTGAGTGCCCGTTCGACAGCCTCGACGCCGGCATCGGTGGGGGCAACCGTGCGCTTCTCCTCATCGACGTCGTAATGGACATCGCGCTGGAGTCCGCGCACGATGGAAGCGAACTGGTAATAGATCTTCGCCGCGTCGGCGATGCGCCCGGAGATGATGAGCGGGGTACGAGCCTCGTCGATGAGGATTGAGTCGACTTCGTCGACGATGCAGTAATTGAGTCCCCGCTGCACCTGATCGGCCCGGGTCATCGCCATGTTGTCGCGCAGATAGTCGAAACCGAATTCATTATTGGTTCCGTAGGTGATGTCGCTGGCATATTGGAGACGCTTGTGTTCCGACGAGAAATTCCCCGGTACGACCAGACCGATACTGAGCCCGAGTCGCTTGTGCACTCGCCCCATCCA
>WLCQ01000120.1 GCA_009705225.1 Actinomycetota bacterium
AGGACCTGCGCGAATGACCACCATCGATCAGGCCGCAGCTCCCGTCGACGATGCGTCGGCCCGTTCTGCTGCAATCACCGCGTTCGGCGCATTGCTCGCGCGCGATCTCCATGTGCTTCGCCTCAACCTGCGGGAATTCCTTCCCCGCACACTGCTGCAGCCGCTGTTGCTGGTGTTCGTGTTCGCCTATGTGTTCCCCAAGATCGGTCAGGGTGTCGGCGGTAGCGGAGAAGCAGCATCGAACTTCTCGACCCTGCTCGTGGCCGGCGTGGTCGGCCTCGCCGTGCTGTTCCAGGGCGTGCAGTCGGTGGCACTTCCGCTGGTCACCGAATTCGGTATCACTCGTGAGATCGAGGACCGCGTGCTCGCCCCGCTGCCCATCGAACTGGTGGCCATCGAGAAGATCGTCTCGGGCGCACTGCAGAGCCTGTTCTCGGCGATCATCGTGTTCCCCATCGCCCTGTTCGTGCCGGCCACGCCGGTGCATCTGAACATTCACTGGGTGCTTCTGCTCACCCTCACCCCGCTGGCCTGCATCATGTGCGGTGCACTGGGGCTGATGTTCGGCACCGTGTTCAACCCCCGCACCATTCCGATGCTCTTTGGTGTCGTGGTGCTGCCCATCACATTCCTTGGTTGCATCTACTACCCGTGGGCGGCGCTCGCTCCCATCAAGTGGTTGCAGATCGGCGTGCTGGCCAACCCGCTTGTGTACGTCACCGAAGGGTTCCGGGCGGCTCTCACCAATGCGCCCACCATGTCGCTGTGGGCCATCTACCCGATGCTGGTGCTGCTCACCGTGCTGTTCACCGTCATCGCCCTGCGCAACTTCCGCAAGCGCGTCATCGCTTAGTTCCCCGACACCGGAGACCGGCCCGTGCGCATTCTCATCACCAACAATCGCCTCGACCAAAGAGCGGGCTCGGAGAGCTACGTCGAGACAGTTATGGGCGCACTCCGGGATCTCGGACACGAGGTCATCGCATTCTCGCCGGGACTCGGTGAAGTTGCATCGTCATTACGAAGCCGAGGCTTCGAGGTGCATGACAATGTCACTCACCTTCCCGATGGGATTGACGTCATCCATGGGCAACATGTCAACGCGGTAGCCGAGGTTCGACGAGTCCTGCCATCGGTGCCATTGGTGTTCGTGGCCCACTCATGGTTCATCCCGAACGAGGACCCATGTGCGGAACTCGCGCCGGCGGCCCTCGTGGCTCTCAACGAACGCGTACAGAATCGACTCCGCTCAATCGCGTTTCCATCGCCCATCCCGATCCATCGACTTCGTCAACCAGTGGAGATCGGATTCTTTGATGGCATTCGCCGGGTGCCATCGGACCGACCCGAATCGGCCCTTCTCGTGTCACGCAAGATCACTGGTCGCCTGAAATCGATCCAAGAAGCCTGCGAACGCGCTGGGATCGAACTGCGAACGCTGCGAGGCGAGTCCGCTGATCCACGGTTGGAGATGGCCGCCGCCGACATGGTTCTTGCTTCCGGTCGATCCGCGCTCGAGGCGATGTCAATGGCCAGACCCACATTGCTGATCGACCAGACCGTGTGTGCCGGCTGGATAACAGAGGATTCCTGGGAGAGGATCGAAAATGAGGGGTTCGGGACCGGAAACCCCACCGATTCCGTCACCGACCTCGACGCCCTCTTGGCAATGTATTCCCCCGATTTCGGAATCCAGGCGCGGATCTTGGCGGCGCACCAGCATGCGGCGCAGGATCACGCCAGCGCTCTCATCGCGATCTACCGATCAATCGCCGACACACGGTCCACGGAGGTCCTCGACCAGCGGCTTCCGGCGCTGATGAAGCAGAACTGGGCCCAAACCCACAAGTTGCAGATGTTGCGACGCTCAAATGCCGATCTGCGAGCCGAGAACTGGGCGCTGCAACGAGAGCTTGATCGGATCGGGCAGAGCGTCCCTCCGGGACCCACCGGCGTAAGGAGCGGTAGCGATCGACCTCGCTCCGGGTTCTGGTTTCGGATCGAGACCTCAGGTGCGGCCCTGCGCGTGATCGCGATCCTGCTGGCCCTGCGCGATGCGCTGAAATCGATCCGAAGAGAATGACCAACTCAGGTGCGCCACGACCTGATTTGGGTTAGGTTTTTTCGAAATCAACTACCGAGGAGGAACCTCATGGCAGTCCCCACCACCCCGCCCCGCATGGCAGTTCCAGGTACCCCGCCGCGCGTCTCACCGCCGGTGTCACCGCGCCTTTCACCGCTAGTCCCGCCCCGAGCTTCGGTCCCGGTCCCGCCGCACGTCTCACCGCCGGTGTCACCGCGCCTTTCACCGGATACCCCGCCGCGCCTTTCACCGCGAGTCCCGCCCCGCGCCTGATTCTCCGGTGCTCGGGCGGTTCAGAGCCGCTCGAGCACCCAGGGTGCCACTTCGTCGAGGTCATCGACGCAGCCGGCGATCAGAACACTGTCGCCTGATCGGGCGATCTGACTCACCACATCAGCGGCCTCGAGACGGGTCTCGGCGTTGATGAGCCGCTCTGCGAGCGCAGCCGCCCAGTCCAACGGGGCCCGGCGGGGAACAGGAAACGATTGACGAAGTTCCACAGGTAGGACGATCACCGAGTCGGCCTGTGCGAGCACTTCGATCCAGCGTGTGCGCCAACGCAGCAGGTCTGCGTGCAGAAATGGCTCGAACACCACATGAAGCCGTCCCGATGTTCGTTTCCGGATCTCGCGGATCACTGCGGAGAGTGACTCCGGGTGCTTGCCGAGGTCGTCATAAACACACACCCCCGCTGCCTCGCCGACCAACTCGACCCGGCGACTGATTCCCGTGAGAGCGCTGAGTGCAACCGCCGCCTGCTCTCCGCTGAGACCGATCGAGCGAAGCGCCATGAACGCCATGGCGACATCGTCGGCAAGGTTTCCCGCGAGGATGTTGACCTCGATATCGAAACACGACCCGTCGAGATCGGTCACCTCAACGACCTCACCCGACCTACTCACGCTGTGAGTCCTCCCCTCGAAATCGCGCCCGAGGACCAACACCGTTGCCTGAGCGCGGCGAGCCATCGGTCGCAGTTCTTTCTGACGTCCGAGGATGACGTGCCCGTCGATCGGGGTGTTCTCGAGGAACACGGAAATATCCCGGCGATTCTCTGTCAGGCTCCGACCGAAGATCGGATGATCGAACCACGAGTTCGTCAGTACCCCAACGTCAGCGGAGATACGAGACAACGACCCGTCTGAATCATCAACCTCAGCAACAAGTGGGCCCGAGCCCAACTGCACACTGCCGCCGAAATTCCGCACCGGTGCGCCGATGATGGCCAGGGGATCATCTCCATGCTGAAACAGAGCAGCGGCGATGAGCGCAGCGACGGTCCCCTTTCCGTGAGACCCGGTGACGCCCACGGAAACGCGCGCCGCCATGACCGCGGCAAGGAGGTCTGCCCGATGATGCAATCGACCAGCTGCGAGTGCCGCCGCGACCTCCGGCAACTCTCGCGGCACCGCCGAACTCGTCACGACATGACGACCACCGACGTGTTCCACAGCGTGACCAGCGCCCACAGTGATCCCCGCAGCGACGAGCTCGGGGTGGGCGATATCGCCGTAGAGATCGCATCCATCGATCTGCGCGCCGAGGTGGCGGGCAACGATGGCGAGCGGCCGGAGTCCACGGCCACGGATCCCGACCATATGCAGCTGGAGGCCATCAAGTGGCGGGAGTGGATTCACCGGGGGAACGAACATGTCATCGCGCAGAGGCACGGTTGGAGCATCGCACACCAGCCCCGGTTCGCCGGGCGCTGCGGTGTTGCGACGTGATGCATCGTTTCCGCCATGGATCGTCGAATCCAGCAGCACAGCAGCTGACGCCGCGTTTGGTTTACGGTGTTCAGTCATTGGGGTAGCACTGATCGGGTGATCCCCCGCTTCACATGCATCCGACCCGTCAACCGGGTCGAGGGGGACCATGGACGCAACGCTCGAATCCACCATCAGGGAACGCATCGAGACGGAGAAGGCGCGCACCGCACCGCCGGCCGATGCCGTGGTGGTGCCGCTCATTCCCACCGAGCGCTACACCGACCCGATGTTTTACGAACTCGAGAGAGAGCGGTTGTTCGCCCGCACCTGGCTGTTCGTCGGTCATGAATCGGAATGGGCGGAACCGGGCGCCTACCGGCAGATGACCCGATCGGGCGCGCCCCTCGTGGTGGTTCGCGGTGAGGATGACGTGCTGCGTGCGTTCTACAACTCCTGCCGCCATCGAGGTGCGCCGGTCACTCGCGATGAATGCGGCACGGCCCGACGTCTCACCTGCCAGTACCACTCCTGGTCCTACGGACTCGACGGAGGCCTGCGCGCCGTTCCCGATTCCCGAAGCTTCGCCGAACTCGACAAGGAGGCCCTCGCGCTCGTGCCGGTGCGCTGTGAGGTGTGGGACGGCTGGGTGTTCGTCAACGAGGACCTCGACGCACAACCGCTGGTGGAGTTCCTCGGCCCGCTCGCCGAACAGATGAGCGAGATCGACGGTCGAGCCATGCGAGCCGTGGGCACGCAGGTGCACCACCTCGAGTGCAACTGGAAACTCATGGTCGACGCATTCCTCGAGGTGTACCACGTGCGCACCGTGCATCCGGATAACGCAGCGTTGCTCTACAACGACCAGTCGGTCACCGTTTCGATGCTGCCCAACGGCCACAGCCGACTCTCGGTCGAGAAGCACGACATGTTCCGCGATATGCCGCTCGTTTCCGAGGAAAACGACAACCCCGCGGTCCCGCTGCTGTGGCGCCAGACATCAACGTCGTACGGCATCTTCCCGAACCTGGTCGTGCCCATGGACACCGGCGCATTCACGTTCCTGTGCATGTGGCCCACCAGCGACACCACGACTGATCTCGAACTGCGCTGGTACGCGCCAGCGTGGGCCGGCGATGAGGTGCCGCAGGAACATCTCGAACGTCTGGCCCTGTTCGACACGGTCATGGCCCAGGACACCGCCAACATGGCACCGATCCAAGCCTCGATCTCCTCGCCGGGTGCTCGTCCGTTCCAGATCGGTTGGCATGAGCGACTGATCCACCATTTCCAACGGGCTGTCGATCTCACCATCGGACCGGACCACCTACCAACCGGCACTGCGGTGTCCGACGCCCTCGACAGATTTGTCGAACCTTCCTGATGCTACGAACGGAGTCAGCCATGAACAACGCCAACTCAACGACATCGCCTCCATCGACGTCACCGGCACGCACACTTCGTCGTCGCCGGTCGCGCACACTCGTCGCCACGGCGCTTCTCCTCGCGAGCACGAGCGCGCTCGCGCTCACCGGCTGCGGGACGAGCGGCAGTTCCGCCTTCGACAAACTCCCGTCCGGCGCCGACCAACTGGTCGGGCGTTATGCCCACTTCGATGTCGTCGCCTATCAGGACCCGACCATGAAGACCCTCATCATCAGCACCGGATTCTCCGATCTCTCGATCCGTGATGGGCAGATGTGGAACCAGATGACCTTCTGCCATGCCGACACCCCGACCGATCAGAAGATCGAGGTTTCGATCTCGGATGCGGCCACGCAGGCGATCAAACCAATCGCCACTCCGGTCGAGGTCACCAAGGTCGACGGCAAATTCCACATCGTTCGCCCCGCTACTCCCACCGCAATCGGGATCAAGCTCACCGATCCAGCCAATGAAGTACTGCCCTCCGATCCGAACGATCCGAGAATCTTCGATGCCGATGGCGATGGCCACCCCGGCGTGACCTCGACGGTAAAGCTCAGCGACGCGCTCAAGGGTGAGGTGTACATCGCCCGACGCGAGATCTTCGCCTACACCCTCACGCAACAGACCGACGATCGGTTCACCGGCTTCATCACCGACAACTCCGAGCAGTTGGTGGTCGGTGCGAGCGATCCGATCTTCATGGCCGCCGGCCAGTGGAAACAGATTGACGACACCTCGCGAAATCCGGTGATCTGGCAGCGGGTTGATGCCGGCTTGAACTGCGAAACGCTCGCCGCGCAACGATCGGACCTCTTTCCTCCCAACCCGAAGGTCGACTGGTAATCCAGCCCCAACGGGCTGGTCTGAGTTTCTGACAGTCAGACCAGCGCTTCAGAACGCCGATCAGATGGTGCGGTCCACGTCGGCCCACCAAGGATCTCGAAGATCACGCTTGGTGAGCTTGCCGGCCGCGCTTCGCGGAAGTTCTTCATGCACCTCGAAGCTGCGGGGCACCTTGAATCCGGCGAGCCGTTCACGACAGAACGTGATGAGTTGACCCTCGAACTCCGAGGACCATTCGACACCTAGACGCAGTGTGAGCGCGGCGTGCACCGACTCGCCCATCTCCGTGTTCGGTATGCCGAAGACGGCGGCATCGATGATGTCGGGATGCTCGACGAGCACGCCTTCGATCTCAGCGGGGTAGATGTTCACACCACCGGAGACGATCATGTCGATCTTGCGGTCGCTCAGGTAGAGGTAGCCGTCGTCGTCGAAGAAGCCGACATCGCCGAGGGTTGCGTACCCCTCACCACGGTGGGCCGCCGCAGTCTTCTCGGGGGCGTTGTGGTACTCGAACTTGGAACCCATGAGGCTGCGGAACCAGATCTGACCGGGTTGGTTCGTCGGGAGCGACGCGCCCTCCTCATCGAAGATCGCGATCTCCATGATCTCGAGCGGTCGACCCACACTGCCGGGCCGGGTGAGCCAGTCCTCGGACTCGATCATCGAAAGGAACCCACCCTCGGTGCCGCCGTAATACTCGGCCACCACCGGGCCGACCCAGTCGATCATCCGACGTTTCACCGACGGCGGACATGGTGCTGCTCCGTGGACGATACGGGTTAGTGAGGCGCCGCTGAAGTTCTCGCGAACCTCGTCGGGAAGTTCAAGCATCCGAACCATCTGGGTGGGTACGAGATGCATGCTGGTGACCTGATGACGGTCGATGAGCGCGAGAACCTCCGCTGCGTCGAACCGATGTTGCATGACAACGGTGGCCCCGCAGCACAGCGCGCCGGCGCCGAACACCCACTGGGCCGAGTGGTAGATAGGGCCGCATACCAACTGGACCCCGCGACCACCCGGTGTGACACCGATCATGGGGGCCATCGAATGGGCGATGAGCGTGAGCATCTCCGGCGGTCCGCCCACCGTGCTGAGCGTGGAGCGCACACCCTTCGGGAATCCGGTCGTGCCCGATGTGTAGAACATCGGCCCACCGCGCTGGGCATCGTCAATCTCACCGTCATGACTGCTCGCGAGTGCGTCCTCATAGGACTCGAAACCATCAGGGAGAGCGGAGGCATCGATCACCAGCCGGGCCCGGAGCGACGACGCCTCGGCAAGAGCCAAGGCATCGAGCACTACGGGCAACCATCGCTCATCGGTGATGACCGCATCGGCCGACGCATCGTCAATCACGTACGCGACCTCGCGAGCCACGAGATGCCAGTTGACCGGAACCAGCAGCCAACCAGCGTGCGCGCACGCAAGCGATGCTTCGATGAACTCGGACTGATTGCCGAGCATCGTGACCACGGTGTCGCCAACAACGAGTCCACGAGCTCGCAAT
>WLCQ01000121.1 GCA_009705225.1 Actinomycetota bacterium
CGGACCAGCCATCGACAGTCGCAGTTCCACACTGGGGTCATCGGGCTCGGAACTGAACCGGCTCACTCCGCCGAGCAGCCACAACGTGATGCTGTCGACCTCGACGTCATGGCGACGAGCCACCACGGTGTGGGCGAGTTCATGCGCGATCAACGACAGGAAGAACGCCAACGCCACGATCACTGCCGCCACCCAATAGGCGGTGCGGGTTTCGCCGGGGTCGAGTTCGGGCAACACCGATTCCGCCAACGACGTGGCGATAAGCACCACAGTGAGCGCGACCGACCAGTGCAGTCCCACCGGCACGCCGGCCCACTTCCCGAGCGGGATCGTGGACCTCATCGGTGGGACCACCGATGCCGCATCACGAGTTCCATGCCCAAGTCGACCATCGATGCGTGTTCTGCACATCGCCCCCGGTCGGTAGTGCGTCGTCGGCGGGTGTCGGGGCTGATCAGCTCGAGTGGTCTCGCATCATCCATTCGTAGACGTGCACGAACGTGGCTTCCTGCACCTCGATCGAGGGTGTCGGTCGGAGGTCGAGATCGCTGACGGCCATGGCGAGCACGCTCACCGACCACAGATCCCGGAATCGGGGATCGGCCAGCAGCGGGGCCAGACCCGGAGAAATCGTTCGACGGCCGACCGCCATCGCTTCGATCATCTGCCACCGCAATTCTCGTACGCCGTCATGACGCATCAAGTCCTTGAGCAGTTCCCGGGCATCAGTCGCACCAACTTCGGCACCAGCACCAACTCCGGCATCAGCATCAACCTCGGCACTTCGATCACGGACGGTGTCGAGGATCACCGTGAAGATGTCGAGCACCTGGGCGTCGCCCGCGGTGTGCAACAGCGCCTCGCGTGACGGAAAGTGTTTGTAGATCGTGGATACCGAAACGCCGGCTCGCTCGGCCACAGCCCGCAGATGGAACTGAAGGGTGCCGACGTCGATGATCTCCGCCCGGGCGGCATCAAGGATCCGACGCCGGGTCGCTGCGGCTCTCGGTGACAGTCCGGGGCCACGGGGGTTGCCACGAGCGTTCCTGGTCGCCGGAATCCCCTTCGCGACATCGAAGGAATCCCAAACTCCGTGCTGTTCGGTGGCCACCGACCGGGCGAGTGCCCGGCGCAGCTTCGGCAGTTCGTCGATGGGAGAGAAAGCGGCAGCAGCATCATTGGCTGACCCGAACTTCACGGCGTCGAGTGCGGTGCACAGAACCTCCGCCATCAGATAGGGGATGAGTGCGTCGGTGTCGAGGCCGGGACGGACCCAACCGCGCCGGCCCATGGTGCCGTACACGCGCTCCATCGATGTCCAGATCGCATCCACACAGCGGTTGACCATCATCGAGATCACCAGATCGGCATTCGCCCGGCTGGCCACCTGCGTGAAATTCCACCGTGAGCGGATCCGCCGGGCGGTGTCCTCGGCGAGCAGGAACTCCACGTTCAACCGCTGGAAGTCAGCCAGATCGGAGGCCACTTCGGCATTGTGCGCATAGGTGTCATAGGCCCGGGTCCCGTACTGCTGGAGCTCGGTGATCACTGCGGCGGCGATGAGATGGGCCCGATCGACGAAGTAGTAGTACACGGTGGCCTCGGCGATGCCACAGGCATCAGCGACATCGGACACCTTCACTGCGTCGATCCCGCTATCGATGGCGAGATCCGAGGTCACGGTCAGGATCTGCCTGAGGGTGTCATCGGGTCGGGGACTCACCCCTGCACCGTACTCATCGGTCCCGCCCGCCCCACCCGGGCGGGACTGGTTCCGGAGCCGCTCAGTCCGGGTGATCGCCCATGATCCACTCGTACACGTGGAGGAACGTTGCCTCCTGCGCCTCGACCGAAGGTTTCGGTCGCAGATCGAGATCGCTGATCGCCATGGCGAGCATGGTGATCGACCACAGGTTGCGGAATCGGGGATCGTCGAGCAATGGGGCCAGTTCGGGTGAGATCCACTGATGACGAACCGCCATTGCTTCGATCATCTGCCAGCGCAGTTCCCTGACGCCGTCGTGACGTCGCAGATCGGCGATCAGTTCCCGCGCACGAGTGGCTGCGTCGCCCGCGCATTCCTCATCGCCACGTCTCCCGGTACCCGCATCAGCCTTGCGACTGCTGATCGTCTCGACGATCGCGTTGAACGTGTCGAACACCTGGGCGTCGCCGGCGATGTGCAGCAGTGCCTCACGTGATGGGAAGTGTTTGTAGATCGTCGAGACCGATACCCCGGCCCGCTCGGCCACGGCCCGGAGGTGGAACTGGAGGACGCCGACCTCGATGATCTCCGCCCGGGCGGCATCGAGGATCCGACGGCGGGTGCTCGATGCTCTCGGTGAGGGCGCTGGGCGCCCAGTGTTCACGCCGGACATCTCGTCGGCGCTCGGGCCCGTTTCCGCCCGTGTCCGTCGTGCCTTCGCAGCGTCGTAGAAATCCCAGGCGCCGTGCTGTGCGATGGGGACCGACCGGGGTAGGGCTCGTCGCAATCTGGGAAGTCCGTCGCCGGGGGAGAATGCCGCGGCCGCAGCATCGGCCGAATCGAAGTTCGCACCGTCGAGTCCGTTGCAGAGGAGTTCCGCCATCAGATAGGGGATGAGTGCGTCGGTGTCGAGTCCGGGTCGGATCCAGTTTCGTGCGGCCATCTGCACGAACACGCGCTCCATCGACGACCAGATTGCATCGACGCACTGATTGACCATCATCGAGATCACAACGTCGGACTTGGCGCGGCAGGCCACCTGGGTGAAGTTCCATCGGCAACGGACCCGGCGGGCGGTGTCCTGGGCGAACATGAACTCGACGTTGCGTCGCTGGAAGTCAGCGAGGTCGTCGGCCAGCGCCGCATTTCGGGCGTTGGTGTCGTAGCTGGTGGTGGCGTACTGCTCGAATTCGGTGAGGACTGCTGCCGCGACGAGATGCGCCCGATCGACGAAGTGGTAGTACACGGTGGCCTCGGAAACGCCACAGGCATCAGCGACATCAGAGACTTTCACCGCGTCGATTCCCTCATCGATCGCGAGATCTGAGGTCACGGTCAGGATCTGCCTGAGGGTGTCATCGGGACGGGGACTCACGTCCTTCAACCCTACTCATCGACCGTCGGCCAGAGATCGTGGTCGGGCGGGAACGAGCCGAGTTCATTCAGCGTTCACCTCACTGTTTCCTCCGCAGGCCGGTCGTTGTTCTCCGGCGAACGATCCTCAGTTCGCGAGTGAGAGCACCATGGTCAACTTCGGCCCGTGGACTTTCCGGAGATCGCTGCTAGCGGACCGACCCGTCGTTCGTCGCGCAGCATCTGGAGCACTGCACTCGTCCTTCTGGCCACGTTCAGCATCCTCGCCACCGTGGCGATCGGCTCATTGGTCGACACCGCAGCAGCAGCCACCAAGAACTCGACTGCCGGGTCCGCAATCGCAAAGACCGCGGCGACCAAGACCCCCGCCACCACGCCGGCTCCCGCCGCAGTGGTACGCACCTCGGTCGGCTTCATCAATGCTTCCGGCGCGGCGATCTCCACGATCGCACTCAGCCCGACGGGCACGTCCGTCGTGCCCGTCATGATCGGCAACACCGGCGGCAAACCCTCCACCCCCGGTACGCCGGCGCTCGACATCGCGGTGCCGACCGGTTTCGTACTCAGCAGTGTCGATGCGGGCGCCTCACCGGGCATCACCGTTCCCGCCACCTGGACCTGCAACGGCAACTCCGGTGTTGTGCGCTGCATCTTTCCCGCGGATTCGCCCGGACAGCCGCTCGCGCTGGCCCCGGGCAAGTACATCACCGCCTCGCTGCATCTCACCGCCGATCCCGCTGGCATCAAGGCAACGAATGCGTCGGTCACCGTTCGGGCCACGCTGCCCGGTGGCGACACCGCTTCGGCCACGGCCAAAGCAACACTGAACGGCAGCAGTTCGGCATACTCGACCACTGCGGTCCCGGTCCGCGATGCCTCGGGCGACTATCGGGTCGAGTTGGTTCCGCTCGCCGCCAGTTCGGTCATGCGCGGACAGTCGGTGCTCTATCTGCTCAAGCACACCGAACGAGTTGTGTCCGACTCCGGCATCACCGACATGTTCACCCTGCCCACCGGTCTCACCATGGACCCGGTCTCGACCGGGGGTTGGATGTGCACGGGTGGCGCGGTCACCGCCATGTGTCGCCATGCCGGCTCGTTCGGTCCCGGCGGTCCGACCGAACCGGTGCTCATCACCATCCACGCCCTCGACAACGCTCCTCTCGAGTACACCAACATCCAGATCACCTCCACCACCGATGATGGCGTGCTCGCCGACTCGGTCATCGTCCCGATCGACATCGTCGACGGCAATGACCCCGCCCTCGATCTCCAGCGCACGACGGGTCCGCTGGCCAGTTCGCCCAAGATCACCGATGGCTCCCGTCTCAAGGCCGAGTTCAATACCGACACGCCGGTGTATTACGCGCTGACCAACGAAGGTTCGGCGCCGATCGCCGCGGGCGCCACGATCCAGGTGCAAGCCTCAATCAGCGATGTGGCCGCTGCGCTTGTGAAGACCCTTGGCGGTGCACCCTCGCTCATCACCGTCACCCCCATGGCGGCGAAGACGGGGATCGACGCACTGCCGAACTGCACCGGCGACGACACCACGAAGATCACCTGTTCGATCCGTTTGGCTTCGGCCATGGCACCGCATGCCGCTCCGGTGATGTTCGGGTTCAACGTGAAGGTCGCCGTCGACCTTTCGATCGCCAACATCGAGAAGGTGGCACCGAAGCTCGCCGGCAAGATGGTGACCGGTCAGTTGTTCGGTGTGACTGCCACGCTCTTCGATGACCCGCATCGGATCGAACCGGCCACGGCAATTCTCGCCATCGATCAGCCGCGAATCGTGAAGACGCCCGCGACCGCTCAGGACACGCCGGTACGGGCGGCCATGTTCGACTGGATGATCCCGGCGGGCATCACGAAGAACCTCTATTACAACGGTCTCGAAGACGCGTGGCTCTCCAACGGCATCGGGGACGACAACACCCCTGAGGCTCCGTTGTGGGTTACCGCGACCCCGTACAGCGGTTCGCTCCAGCTCGACTGGTGGGGCCCGTTGTACATGTACGGCTTCGCGAGTTGGGACAACTACCCCTGCGCCTCGAATGATCTGTGTCCCGAGGTCAACAACAATCAACTCTGGGTGACCGATTACACGGCCAGCACCACCGATTCGCAGACCTCGGCGATCACCTCGACGAACGTTGTCGGGGCGCCCAGCACATTCACCACCGCGTCGACCGTCGCAGTGAACTCCGTCGTGAGCGGCGTCGGTGAGTCGGTCACCTATACGTTCACGACCACGGCTCCGATCTCCAACGTGGCGGTTCGCTATGCCGCGGCAGCGAGAGCCGATCGTCAGGTTTCCATCGACTTCGGACAATCCGGCGGCTCAGCCTCCAAGGTGTCGTTCCCGTCCACTGGCAGTGCCAGCAACTACTCCACCGTCACGGTGGCTGGTGGGCTCGCCGCCGGTACGCACACCATCAAGATCTATTTCTTGAGCGGCTCGTCGACGGCGGGTGTGGCCACGAACTTCGGTTCGATCACTGCGAACACCACTCCGATGTGCACGACCTCGGGTGGGTCGATGGGGGCCGTCAACAACGGTTGCACCATCACGGGCCTCACGAACGGCACCTCGTACGTGGTGAGCGTGACCGCCACCAATCGCATCGGCACCGGACCGGCTGCGACATCGACGCCGACCACCCCCATCGGTCTTCCAGACGCCCCGACATCGGTCTCGGGAGTCTCCGGCGCGGCGCAGGCCACGGTGTCATGGACGGCCCCGTCGAGCACCGGCGGTTCGGCGATCACCAGTTACACCGTGACCTCCTCTCCCGGTGGGTACACGTGCACCACGTCGACCACCTCATGCGTGGTCACCGGTCTCACGAACGGCACGGCCTACACGTTCACGGTCAAGGCCTCGAACGGCGTCGGCAGCAGTTCGTCATCTGCCTCCTCCGGTTCGGTCACACCGCTCGCCGTTCCGGGCGCGCCGACCTCGGTTGTTGGTGTCTCAGGTGCGGCCCAGGCCACAGTGTCGTGGACGGCACCTACGAGTAACGGCGGCGCCACGATCACCGGGTACACCGTGACCTCGTCGCCGGGTTCGTTCACGTGCACCACGGCGACGACATCATGCGCCGTGACTGGTCTCACCAACGGAACCTCGTACACCTTCACTGTCAAAGCGACGAACTCCGTCGGTGCTGGTTCGGCGTCGACTGCTTCATCGGCGGTCGTGCCCGGCGCGGTGCCCGGTGCACCCACCTCGGTCAGTGCGGTCTATGGCAGTACCCAGGCAACCGTGTCGTGGACCGCACCGACCGATCTCGGCGGCAGCGCGATCAGCGGCTACACCGTCACCTCATCGCCCGGGGGGCTCACCTGCACCACTGCGACCACCTCGTGCATCGTCACTGATCTCACGAACGGCACGTCCTACACGTTCACGGTGAAGGCCACGAACACGACGGGAACGGGAGCGTCCTCCAGCGCCTCGGGTTCGGTCGTGCCCGCCACTGTTCCCGGACCGCCGACCGGTGTGGCTGGAGTATTCGGCAATGCGCAGGTAACCGTGTCCTGGACGGCTCCGGTCTCCAACGGTGGCGCAGCGATCACCGACTACACCGTCACCTCCTCGCCCGGTTCGCTCACCTGCTCGACCACCACGGCGACCACGTGCACGGTTACCGGCCTCACCAACGGCACGGCGTACACGTTCACCGTGAAGGCCACGAACAAGGCGGGCTGGAGCTCGGCGGTCTCCTCGGCTGTTACGCCGGCAACGGTGCCGGGGGCGCCGACCGCGGTCTCCGGTGCGTTCGGCAACACCCAGACAGTGGTGTCGTGGACAGCGCCGTCATCCACTGGTGGCTCAGCGATCACCGGCTATCGGGTGATCTCCTCGCCGTTCGTGGGCACCGTCGAGTCCTCCACGACCTACGGGATCAGCGCCACGAACCTCGGTGGCTCGATCCAGAGTGACGGCTTCCTGAAGGTCGACTACTGGGCTTCGCAGGGTCAGTACGCCTCATACACATTCACCACGACCTCTTCTTACGCCAGTCTTGGCCTGCTGTATGCGGCCGGCAACGGTGACGCCACCCGCAAGATCGAAGTCGATGGCGTCGTGTGGTCGGCGAACCAACTCTTCGCCGGCACGGGATGCTGGGACTGCTGGTGGACCAAGACGATTTCGCCGACACTGAGCGCTGGTTCGCACACACTGAAGATCTGGATGGACGGCACCGCCGGTTCGTCGACCTACATGGATCTGCGCACGCTCACCGTGAACAACGGGTATTCGTGTACGACGGCAACGACCTCGTGCACGGTGACTGGTCTCACGAATGGGACGAGTTATACGTTCACGGTGACGGCCACGAGTGGGGCGGGTACTGGTTCGGCTTCTTCGGCTTCGGGAGCGGTTGTTCCGGCCACGGTGCCGGGTGCTCCGACGAGTGTCGTGGGCACGGCGAATGCGAATGCGCAGTCGGTGGTGTC
>WLCQ01000122.1 GCA_009705225.1 Actinomycetota bacterium
ATGAGTTCATAGACCCGCATAGCGGATTTTGACCTCCCTGTGGACCCACACCCCCCTGGGGTGTCGGGGCCCCGTACGCACGGGGCAGGGCTTTAGTTGTGGATTGATGACTCTACCGGATGGGTGCCGCGAACCCCAAGAGCAGTTCGACCCTCTCGCAGGGTCAGACCGCTTTCAGGATCTCGACGCTCTGCGCCGTGCCGTTACCGGCCAAATAGTTCGCACCGACGGCGACACGAGCGATGAGTCTGCAGGTTCCGCGCTTCAGGAATGTCACCAGACCCGAGCCGTCAACCGAACAGAAACCCGGGGTCGAACTCGTCACCGAGGCGACACCGTCACCGGTTGTCGAGACGATGGGCGTGAACGACGTGCCGACGCGAGGTGCAACAGGCATGTTGCTGATCGACGGAGTGCTCGCCTCGGCCCTGGCAACCGTGAACGACTGCACCGAGCCAACACCTGCCTCATAGGCCGAACCCTGCGTGACGTCGGCTGTCAGCCTGCACGTCCCGGCGCCGACGAAACTCACCAGACCGGAACCAGCGACCGTGCATACGCCAGTCGTCGAGCTCGTGACGGACTTGGTTCCATCACCGGTGGTGGAAACCGACGGCGTGAACGAACCACCGAACTTCGACGCATCCCCCGTGGGCAGATTGACGATCGATGGCGCCGAGGGCACCTTCAGAACGGTGATCGACTGCGCCGACCCAGCGCCGGCCAAATAGTTCGTGCCGACCGCAACACTGGCGGTGAGGGTGCAGGTTCCCGCTTTGAGGAACGTGACGAGCCCGGCACCGTTGATCGTGCATACGCCGAGGGTTGATCTCGTCACCGACTTGGCGCCATCACCAGTGGTGGACACCACTGGCGTGAACGAACCACTGATTAGGACCCACGCGGGAAGATTCGAGATCGAGGGTGCAGTGGGCGATGCCTTCGCGACAGTGAACGATCTCGGCGAACCGTCGGCCGCCAGGATGTTCAAGCCCTCGGCCACACGGGCGACAAGGGTGCAGGTACCGGAACCGACGTAACTCACCACACCAGAGCCATTCACCGTGCACACCGAAGTGGTTGAACTCGTTACCGACTTCACACCATCACCAGTGGTGGACACCACTGGCGTGAACGATCCACCAAAAATGGCAGCTCCCGGGATGTTCGAGATCGATGGAGCGCTCGGCGTGCCCCGCCCGACGCTGAACGACTGCGGTGAACCATCACCGGCATCGAATGTCGAGCTCGCGGCAACATGGGCCACGAGTGTGCACGTGCCGACGCCGACGAAACGCACGACGCCGAGATAGTCGACCGTACAGACACCCTCGGTTGAACTTGTGACCGACTTGTCGCCATCACTGGAGGTGGTCATCAACACTGTGAACGAACCGCCGAACTTCGCTGAGGTAGGAAAGCCGGAGAGCACTGGCGTCGTCGGAATCTTCAGGACAGTGATCGACTGCGCCGACCCAACGCCAGCCAGATAGTTGGTGCCAGCCGTAACACGGGCCGTGAGGGTGCAGGTTCCCGCCTTGAGGAACCGGACCACTCCTGAACCGTCCACCGTGCACACCGCGAGAGATGATCTCGTCACCGACGTGGCGCCATCACCAGTGGTGGACACCACCGGCGTGAACGAACCACCAACGGCAATCGAACCGGGAAGATTCGAAATCGACGGAGCGCTCGGTGTGCCCCGCCCGACGGTGAACGACTGAACGGAACCATCGGCCGCGCCATAGGTCGAACCCTCGGCCACATGCGCAACCAACGTGCACGTTCCAGCAGCGATGTAACTCACCACACCAGAACCATTCACCGTGCACACACCCGTGGTCGAACTCGACACCGACTTCGTGCCATCACCAGTAGTGGTCACCGATGGGGTGAACGAACCACCAACAGCGGCGGACCCGGGAAGATTCGCGATCGACGGCGAAGACGCAGCCTGCTTGGCAACGGTGAACGACTGCGCGGAACCATCGGCTGCGCCATAGGTCGAACCCTCGGCCACATGCGCAACCAACGTGCACGTTCCAGCAGCGATGTAACTCACCACACCTGAACCGTTCACCGCGCACACACCCGTGGTCGAACTCGACACCGACTTCGTGCCATCACCCGTGGTGGACACCGATGGGGTGAACGAACCACCAACAGCGGCGGACCCGGGAAGATTCGAGATTGATGGCGAAGAAGCAGCTGCTTTCGCCACGGTTGCCGACTGTGCCGAACCATCGGCAGCTTGGTGGTCGGAGCCCTCAGCCGCATGCGCAACCAACGTGCAGGTTCCAGCAGCGATGAAACTCACCACACCAGAACCATTCACCGTGCACACACCCGTGGTCGAACTGGTCACACTCTTCACGCCATCCCCGGTCGTCAACACCGACGGGGTGAACGAATCACCGATCTTCGGCGAAGCCGGCATGTTGGAGATTGACGGCGCCGTCGCGACCAGCTTGACGACTGTGACCGACTGCGCCGAACCGTCGGCAGCGAAATAGTTGGTGCCGAGGGCGACATGGGAGGTAAGCGTGCAGGTACCGAGTGCAATGAAGCTCACCACACCCGAACCGTTCACCGTGCACACACCAGTCGTCGAACTCGTCACGGTCTTGACGCCATCGCCATTGGTGGACACTGAGGGCGTGAAGGAATCACCGATATGTGGCGAGGCCGGCAGGTTGGAGATCGACGGACTCGTCGGCGCAGTGCCAGCGAGGAAGCTGTAATCCTTGGAATACCCGAGGTACCCATCACCCGACTCATAGGTGCCGTTGCCCTGGGGCTGGGACACGTTCACAGTGCAGGTGCCGGCGCGCAGGATCGTGACCGTCTTGACCCCTGGCGGACTGGAGAGAACGGCCTCGGTTGTGCAGACCGAGGGCGTGACACTGGCGATGACCACCTTGGAATCGCCCCACATCTCATGGAGGACGCAATCGTCGCCGGTGTGCATGCGCGGCACGAGCGGATCGCTGCCGTCCGGGAAGAGACTGAACCGCGGAGAGCACTTCGGGCCATACGCCCACACCTCGATGTCGGGATGCACGGCTCGGGTGATCTCGAACGAGGTCGACGGGCCGTCGGACGCCAAGGTGTAGTCCCCTTCAGCGGCATGGGGGACGATTGTGCAGGTGCCAAGCGCGTTGGCCACCAGGTAGTTGTCGTTCGCCCCGAGGAACGAGCACACCGACGGCGTGCTGCTCGTGAACGTAACGATCGCACCCTCAGCGCTCGAACTCCCCCACAGCCTCATCAGGGAGACCTTGTCGTACGCGACCGACGACGGGATGGCGGTTCCCCGATCGGTGATCGACGGCGTGTTCCATGTCGGCGAGCCCTTGGTCACCGTGACTGAGAACTGCTGGTAGTAGGGCGCACTGAAGTTCGACGTGGAAGTCGTGGTGTACCGAACGAGAGCCCCGTCGTACAAGAAGGTCACGAGATTGTTGGCGCCAACAGTGCAGGAACCACCGGGGCATGTGACAACCGGCGTGACGTCTCCATAGATCTTGAATGTGGGGGTGTACGTGCTCCCGGCATCGACCGAAGTCGGCTGATTGGTGATTTCAATCGTGCCAGCGCCCTGAACCACGGTCACGTCCTTCGAGGTTCCGGTGATGGCACCGTGATCGCCTGCAGCATCAACATGGGGCACGAGCGTGCAGGTGCCCGCCGCGATGAACGACACGTCGAGGTCACCGCTGACCGTGCAGACCGCCGGCGTGGACGAACTGACCCACCTGCGTCCTTCGGGACCGCCGACAGCAACAGTGTGGGAGACCACACGTTCCGGGTAGTCGGCTTGGGCCACACCGTCCGGGGTCTGGCCGGCGAAGGTCGTGGTGATGCCGGCGTTGTTCCCCCAGGCAACCTCGATCGTCACCTGGGCATTCCAGAATGGAAAGCCCGTGCCCGCAGTAACGCTCAGATTGAGGACACAACTGCCGCCAGAGATGAAACTGACAGTTCCCGTCCCGTCATCAAGGGTGCAAACCTCCGGCGAGCCCGACGAGACAACAGATGTGTCGCCGTCGCTGCTGCTGGTGACAGCCGGAATGAACGAGCCGTCGACCTCAGCATTCTCCGGAAGGTTCGAGACTGAAAGGGTGGGAACCGGACCAGTCTCAAGCTTGGCGATGACATTGAGATACGCATCGTTCGATGCGATGTAGAGCGTTCCGGAAAGGTCAGCGGCAATCGCGGTCAGGTTCATGCCGGAGACAGTGGCCGGGTAGCCAGGGGCGAGCCGGTAGCGATCTCCACCGATGGTGCTGGGTTCGTTGCCAATGCCAGCAATAATTGAGAGCGTGCCGCCGCTGATCTTCGCGATCACGTCATTCGTGCCGAAGTAGATCGTGCCGTCACCCGCCACCGTCAGATACGAAGCACACACCGGTGAATCCACCAGGGGGCCGGCGACAGGCTCCTCACAGTTGCCATTTCCGGCAATGATCGAAAGCGCGCCGGCCGACGTGATCTTGAGCAAGCCGCCCAGCCAACTCCCCAGATAGAGGTTGTTGGAGCTGTCGATGGCCATGCCCATCGGATAACCGAGATCGGTCGAGGTAGCGGCGCCAGCGGTGGGGGCATCGAATCCATCGACTCTGCCGGCGAAAATCGAGAGATGTCCGCCTGCTGTCACCTTTAAGATCACACCGTGGATGGCATCGGAGATGTACAGGTTGCCGGCGGAGTCCACCGCTAACGCGCCGGCCGTTTCGAGGGGTGAGTCGGTCGCCGTTCCTGCGACTGGAGCGCCAGAGTCGCCCGTACCCGCGACCACCGACAGAAGGCCTCCGGAGCTGATCTTCAGGACCCGATAGCCGCTAACGATGAAGACATTTCCGTTCGCGTCCACAGTGATCGCGTACAAGCTTTCCAATGGGGAATCGACCGCCGGCCCGGGAACCGGATTGTCGTAGTCACCGTTCCCAGCGATGAGTGTTGTGGTTCCACCTGGCGTCGTTTTGAACACCTGCGCGTAACTGCCGTTGTAGAAGTAGTAGTTGCCACTGTTGTCGACGGTGACGCCGTACGGGAGGAATGCTCCCCCGATGTATCCGCTGACCGATGAAAGGCTCGTGTCGTCCTGCGTAACGGTGAAGTAGGTCTCGATCTGCGGCGGCGTGGCGCCGGCGGGCGCGGCTGCCGCCCCGAAGGCCGCCAACGCAGCGAGCAGTGCCGTGGTGAGGAGCACCGCGACGGCACGTCGGGACCGACCGGCGAACCCAACGGGGAGTTGCGGTTCGGAGGTTCGGGAGGATTCGGTTCCACGTCGCATGATTCGGCGTTTCCTTCTCGTCTGGCAGTGAGTGATACCAATGGATACAGAAATGTACCCATTGGATGCAGCCGCTGTCTACGTCTGTGCCCATGAATTTTTGGAAGTTGCGTCGCTATCGTCAACGCAACGAGTCGTTATTCGCACAACCGGGGGGAACATGAGCGAACCATCAATCGAACCCGCCTCCACTGACTCTGCAGCGCGCCCTTCCGACACGTGGGTACGCGCTCCTGAGGCCCGTCAGCGCCTCATCGATACCGCCATCGAACTGCTGCGTACTCATCCATTCCCTGAGGTGACCACACGCCTCATCGCCGAGAAGTCCGGAGTGAACCGACCGGCAATCCTGCGGCAGTTCGGTTCGAAAGAAGCGCTCTTCGATGAGGTGGCCGCCGAACTCTCGCGCCGCTTCGCGGCACGGGCGCCACAATCCACCGGATTGGGCATGCTCACCGACCCGGATATGGGACTGCGCGCCCGTCTTGTCGCCTGGCTGGTCGGCGAAGGGGCCGACCCCGACCATTTCCGACTCGACGAGGACGGCCCCAGTGCCATTGCCCTCCGTGCCCGACTCGCCGAACACGGGCCCGTCAGCGAGAAGACCGCCCGGATCTTCCATCGGATGGCCGTGCTGCTCGCCGAAGGGTTTCTCGTGTTCAACGACACGCACCCCACCCGGCCGCCAGAGGATCTCGTGGCCATGATGGAACTGTTCTTCGACATCCGCGGGAACCTCAGCGAAACTGAGAAACGACTGGGCTGGAACGAACCCGACGAAAACGATTCGGGCTCGACCGGCACTGATCAGGTCGCGGGCGACGCGCCCAGCGGCGACTGATCACACGCATCGCCGATCACCATCCGAGATCCCACCACCAGACCCAACGACTCCAGCCCGCCGAGCGGAACCTCGATCGCGGTTCGATACGGGCCCTTGGCGCTGTAGGACGAACAGATTCGAGTACCAGCGGGACACGGTTGCATGTCGGCGCTCGAGACGAACCCGCCATCGGCGTTGAACCACGCGATGGAGAGTGGCAGCAGCGTGTTCTTCATCCAGAAACCAGCCCGGATGTCCGTCGGGAACGAGAACACCATGCCCGCACGGCCACCCAGTTCAGGATCAGTGACGCCCATGAGGCCCTGCTCCTGCGAGGCCTCATCGTCGGCGATCCACACACAGTGCTGCTCAGTACTGCCGTCGGCGCGGGTGACGAGGACGGTGACCGCCCGGAAACCGGTTGGGGCGACAAGGGCACTGTCCGGCGAACGCGAATCGGGGACCGAAGGCAGCACGGTGCCCGGCGCCACGTCGATGGGTGTGGTCGTGGACGGAACCGTCGACCTGATCGTTGATGTCGATGCGGCTGCCGACTGCGAGGAACCTGCGGAACCACATCCCACCAGCAGCACGAATGCTGCGACCATGGCACCGGCGAGCAGCACGCGCGGCGCCGGAGCGCCGATGGTCACGGCAGCGGAGCGGGAGCGCCGTAGAGACCGAGGGTCTCGGTAGCGCGGGCGGCGAGTCGATAGCTCTCTGCCGCTGACGGGAATGCCCCAGTGCGAACATCGTCGGCATACGCGCTGAGCGCCCGCACGCCATCAGCGCCGAGCTCGGCGTACCGACGGACGAACTTGGGCAGGATGCGATCCTGCAGGCCCAGCACATCGTGGAACACGAGCACCTGGCCATCGCAGCCCGGCCCGGCTCCGATACCGACGGTGGGGATGTTTATGGCATCGGTGATCATCGAACCGACTTCCTCGGGCACACCCTCGATGACGAGTGAGAAGCATCCGGCGTGCTCGAGGGCCTTGGCATCGTCGACGAGTGCGAGCGCTGCCTCATGCTGACGGCCCTGCACCTTGAAACCGCCCATGGCATTGACCGACTGGGGAGTGAGACCGATATGACCCATGACGGGGATCTCGGCATCGACGAGCGCCTCGATCATGGGGATGCGCTTGCGACCACCTTCGAGCTTCACGCACTGGGCACCGGCCCGGATGAGTTCGGCGGCATTGCGAACCGTGTCCTCGATCGACACGTGATAGCTGAGCCAGGGCATGTCGGCGACGATCAGCGAGGCCGGCTTGGCGCGGGCCACTGCGGCGGTGTGATGCGCCATATCGGCCACCGTGACCTGCAGCGTGTCGTCGTAGCCGAGCACGACCATGGC
>WLCQ01000123.1 GCA_009705225.1 Actinomycetota bacterium
GTCGGGAGTCGTCGTCGCGGTTGGCGAGTGCATCGGTAGCCGTCGTGAGTGCCGCCGCACCGAGAGCGGTGGCCACCAATGCCACCCGGGCACGGCCCTTGCCGGGCTGGACGGGCGCCAGCGCACGGGTGAGCGCGAGGGGTGCGTACAGGCTGGCCGTTCCCATCAGCAGACTGGCGATGGTGTCCTTACGCTCGTATCCCACGGCGGAGGTATCGCCCGCCTCAGCCCGCTTCTTGAGCACGCGATGTTCGATCCCCATGGCAGCGAAGAAACCGGGAGTGGCGAGATCGATGAGGTTCATCGCTTCAGTTCCTAGCGCAGGTCGGCCGGCACTCGCGTATCGGGAGGTGGATCAAGCTGCAGCGGCGAGGAAACACCCGAAGAGCCGTGCTCAGCGGAAGATGACGGACTCAATCGAATGATCGGGGGCCTTCGTGATGATGATGTCGGCTAACGCCCGCGTCGGTTCGATGTGTTCCAGCAGATTCGGCAGGTTCACGGCTTCCCAGATCGACTCGGCGCGGGAGGCGAACTCCTCGTCGGAGAGGCCGGCGAACGCAGCGAAGAACGCCGAGGGTTCGTCTGCGGAACGCCTGCGGAGTTCGAGGACCCGGTCGAGGTACCAGGCCCGCATCGAGGATTCGGCGGCATCGATGTAGATCGACAGATCGAATGATGCAGCGAATCCGAGGGTGTTCACCCCCTCGAAGAGCACGACCGGCGAGAACCCGATCGAGGCTGATTCGTGGAGCACGTCATGGATGAGATGGTCGTAGAGCGGCACTGTGACGGGGAACTCCCGCCGGCGTATCGCGGCGACGAACCCATCGATGGCTCCGTGGTCGTAGCTCTCGGGGAAACCCTTGCGATGGAAGATCCCTCGTTCGAGCAGCGTGTCGTTGGGGAGGAGGAATCCGTCGCTGGAGACGATGGCGCAGTCGAGCCCGAGCTGATCGACGAGCACGGACTGCAGCGAGGCCGCGGCGGTGCTCTTGCCCACCGCCACTCCGCCTGCCATTCCGACCACAGCGCTGTGCCCGCCGGTGGAGGGGTCAGTGCTCAGCTCGGCGACGCGTGCGGCGATACGTTCCGCCACGGGGGCGAGTGCATCTAGGTCAGCAGCGGAGTTGTGCAGGGGGAGCGAACCGTCTTCCACCTCGTCACCGTAGGCGCCTCGGCACCTCTGGCTGAAGCCCATCGCTGCCGGTCCTACACTCGCAACCCTTAGGTTCCTCGGGAACCGATGAGCGTCCAGGGGGACAACGAATGACTATGCCGACCGACATCGGGATCGTTGATCTGGGAATGGGATTCCCGTTCAAGAGCGTCGAGGAGAAGAAGGCCGCCTACACCTTCTTCAAAGCGAACCTCAAGGACGACGAATCGCTGAAGGGCATGGAGTTCCCGGCCCAGTACATGTTCAAGGATGTTCCCGACATCGTGTCGCCCGAGACCGATGTGGTGGCCTGGATCGTCGAAAAGATGGACGCCTTCAATATTCAGCAGTGCATGACCGGCATCAACCCGGAATCGATCCGGGCCAAGGCCGAGCATCCCGGTCGTTTCCATCTCATGTGTCAGGCCGACCCCAACAAGGGTGTTGAGGCACTGCGCAATCTCGAGAAGCAGAAGGCCGATCACGACATCAAGGCGGCTATGACCTTCCCGAGTGGCATGGTCCCGCAGGTCGCGGTGAACGACAAGAAGATGTACCCGATCTACGCCAAGTGCGTGGAGCTCGACATCCCGATCTGCATCAACGGTGGCATCGTCGGCCCCCGCATGCCGAGCTGGCCCCAGCATGTCGAGCATTTCGACGAGGTGCTCTACGACTTCCCCGAACTCACCATGGTGATGATGCACGGCGGCGAGCCCTGGACCGAACTGGCGGTCAAGCTCATGCTCAAGTGGCCGGGCCTGCACTACATGACCAGTGCGTTCGCTCCGAAGCATTATCCGAAGCCGATCATCGCCTATGCCAACTCGCGTGGCTCCGAGAAGATCATGTACTGCGGGTACTTCCCGGCTGGCCTGAGCCTCGAGCGTCAGTTCAGCGATATGCCGAATGTGCCGTTCAACGATGACGTATGGCCCAAGTTCCTGCGCGAAAACGCCATCCGCGTCTTCAAGCTCGACCAGTAGTTCCGAAAACCCGAGTCGAACCGAAGAGCAGGGGGAATCATGCAGATCACCAAGGGCGATGTCGCCGTCATCACCGGTGCCGGCAGCGGTATCGGCCGGGCGCTTGCCCTACACGCCGGTTCGCTCGGCATGAGAGTTGTGGCCGCCGATATCGAAGCGCCGAATCTCGATGAGACAGTTGCACTCATCACCGACGGCGGCGGAACCGCCATCGGCGTGCAGACCGATGTGTCAGTGCCGGAGGCGGTCGAAGCTTTGGCTGCTGCGGCGTTCGACAGGTTCGGCGATGTGCATCTGCTGTGCAATAACGCCGGTGTGTTCAGCGGTGGATTCCTGTGGGAACGCACCCTTGCCGACTGGAACTGGGTGATGGGCGTCAACCTGTATGGCATCGTGCACGCCATCAACTCATTCGTGCCCCGCATGATCGCTGCTGGGCATCCCGCGCACATCGTGAACACGGCATCGATGGGTGGACTCATCACCAACGGCTATTCGGGTCCGTACTACACCTCGAAATTCGCTGCGGTGGGCGTGTCGGAGTGCCTGGCGCACGACCTGCGTGGGGCCGGAACCGAGATCGGTGTGTCGGTGCTTGTTCCCAGCCTCATCGCCACATCCATCGGTTCCTCTGATCGCAATCGGCCCGAGCGTTGGATTGACCGCAACCGTGAGCGCGGTGCCGATGAGGAGTTCGTGGTTGCTGCGCTGACCGATTCCACTGCCGGTGGCATGCCTCCGGCCGAGGTGGCCGACATCGTCTTCGACGCCGTGGCCCATGATCGGTTCTGGATTCCCACCAAGCCCAGCTATCACGATCAGATCCGCTCGCGCCACGACGCAATGCAGGAACTGCAACTTCCTCCCGGCCCGCCGATCGACTGATCGCGGGTGCATCTCGGAGGAGTGCGCTAGAAGAGAGCGCATGAGTCCGAGCGAACACACCCTCGCCGCGAACAACGCGGCCCGCATGACCCTGCCGTTTTCTGATCGGCAGGATTTCGAGGACGCCCAGCGCGGGTTCATCACTGCACTCAGTGAACCCATCATCACGGCAACCGATGGGCGGGTGGTCTGGGACATCACCGGCTATGGCGATATCAGTGGAGAGAGCCCTGACACCGTGCACCCGAGTCTGTGGCGATCAGCGCAACTCAACGTGATGCACGGCCTGTTCGAAGTGGTGCCCAGCGTGTATCAGGTGCGCGGTCTCGATATTTCGAACATGACCATTGTCGAGGGCGACGCCGGCGTGATCATCATCGACCCGCTGATCTCCTGTGAAACCGCCGCTGCTGCACTCGAGCTCTATCGCTCGCAACGCGGTGATCGTCCGGTCACTGCGGTCATCTACACCCACAGCCATATCGATCACTTCGGTGGTGTGCGCGGTGTGCTGCCCGACGGCGACCCCGGCGACATCCCGATTGTCGCTCCCGAGGGATTCCTCGAGCATGCGGTGAGCGAGAACCTCTATGCCGGAACGGCCATGTCCCGTCGGGCCATCTACATGTATGGCTCGTTGCTCCCGAAGGGACCGCTCGGTCAGATCACCACGGGATTGGGAGCAACCACCTCCGTTGGTCGGGTCACGCTGGTGCCGCCCACCATCGACATCACCACCACTGGTCAAGAGCTTGTGCTCGATGGTGTGCGCATCGTGTTCCAGATGACCCCGGGCACCGAAGCGCCGGCCGAGATGAACTTCCACTTCCCCGAATTGCGGCTTCTGTGTATGGCCGAGAACGCCACCCACAATCTGCACAATGTGGTCACGCTGCGTGGAGCTTTGGTTCGCGATGCGCACGCGTGGGCGCATTTCCTCGACGAAGCCATCGAGATGTTCGCTGATTCCACCGACACGCTCTTCGCCTCACATCACTGGCCCACCTGGGGGCGCGACAACATCGTCACCTACCTCTCCCAGCAGCGTGATCTGTATGGGTATCTCCATGATCAGACCCTGCGGTTGATGAACAAGGGGTTCACGGGTATCGAGATCGCCGAGCAGCTCGACCTGCCACCCACGCTGGCTTCGTCGTGGCACTGCCGTGGCTACTACGGCTCGGTCAATCACAACGTGAAGGCGATCTACCAGCGCTACATGGGTTGGTTCGACGGCAATCCTGCGCATCTCTGGATGCATCCGCCCGAGGAAGCGGCGACGCGATACGTGGAATACATGGGCGGCGCCGACGCCATCCTCGAACGGGCGCGGAAGTCGTTCGATGAGGGCGACTACCGCTGGGTTGCCGAAGTCGTGAACCACGTGGTGTTCGCCGACCCATCGAACACCGAGGCCCGCGAACTGCAGGCCCGCACGCTCGAGCAGATGGCGTATTCCTCGGAGAACGCCACCTGGCGCAACTTCTTCCTCATGGGAGCGGTGGAACTGCGGGGGGGACCGATGTCGAACCTGCTCGGTGCCAATGCGCTCGAGATGTTGTCGTATCTCACCGTCGAGCAGATCTTCGATGCCACTGCGATTCGTGTCGACGGCCCCCGGGCTGGCTCGCTGCGGCTCGGTATCAACTGGACCATCGGCGACGCCGGCAACCAGTACTTCCTGCGGCTTGAGAACGGTGTGCTCTCGTTGGTGAGCGGACGCCACGATTCCTCGGCCACGCTGAACATCACGCTTCCCCGGGAGAATCTGCTGTTCCTGCTGCTCGGGTTCGTGACGCTGACTGATCTCGTGGCCGGCGGCATCGCCAGCACCGAGGGCGATGTCACTGTGCTCGACACCCTGCGCTCGCTGCTCGACAGTTTCGATCCCACCTTCGCCATCGTCACTCCCTGACCGGTCCAACATGGCGTGATTGGGACTGCTAGGAAGTGGTCCTGTTATCCGCAAACGGCGATGGTGACGGGGGAGAGATCTGATGTCGAAGGTTGGCGTTCGCAGTGGACTGACTGCAGTCCTGGTGGTTCTGGCCCTTGTCGTGGGGGCATGTTCGTCCGGCTCTGGTTCCGGTTCGTCTGCGAAGAGCGCCATTGATCCGGCCACGCCCCCCAAGCAGGACGCGGTCGCTACCGCCACTGTCACCGGTCCGATCACCACAGGCAACGGCAAGATCGTGCTCGGCCCGGGTGGTTTCGATCTCGCGAAGGTCGGTTACGAACAGAACGAGTACTTCCTCGCCGGGCGAGCCAACTCCTACACCTCGAGCGAACCGCTCACCACTGATGGTCTCTGGAACTCGGTGACCACCGATGGCTCTGCCGACTACACCACGCGCATCGTGGTGCGGCGTCCTATCGACGCCGCCAAGTTCAACGGCAGTGTGTACGTGGAGTGGCTGAATGTTTCGGGTGGCCTTGATGCGAGCCCGGATTGGACCTACGCCCATGTTGAACTGATCCGCTCCGGCTATGCCTGGGTCGGGGTTTCGGCGCAGAAGGTCGGTATCTCGGGCGGCGGAAATCCGCTGGGCGCGACCCTCGCGCTCAAGAACGCTGATCCCGTTCGGTACGAACCACTGAACCACCCGGGAGACGACTTCTCCTATGACATGTACAGCCAGGCCGGTGCCGCGGTGTGGTTCCAGAGCGACACGGTTCTCGGCGGCCTGAAACCCGAACGGGTTATCGCCATCGGTGAATCACAGTCGGCGTTCCGGCTTTCCACATATATCAACGCGGTTGCCCCGCTCACGACGATCTTCAACGGTTATCTGGTGCACAGCCGCGGCAAGCTCGGCGCGGCACTCTCGACCGCCGTTCCTGCTCCCGATCCCACACTCACCCGCACCGATCTCCGCGTGCCGGTGCTGACGTTCACCACCGAGTCTGATCTGGTTGGCAAGGGTCTTGAGTACGGCAAGGCCCTGCAGCCTGACACCGAGACCTTCCGCGAATGGGAGGTGCCGGGAACGGCCCATGCCGACGCCTACAACCTCGGAATCGGCGACAACGATCCGGGTGATGGATCTGGTGATGCAGCGTTGTTCCAAGCCATGCTCACGCCTTCGGCCGAGGTCTATGGCGGCATCATCTCGTGCACCTCACCGATCAACGCCGGCCCGCATACCTATGTGCTGCGCAGCGCGGTCAATGAGCTCGACCGGTGGATTCGTACCGGCGAAGTGCCACGTAGCCAGCCCAGGATGGAAATGACCTCGCCGACCGAGATCGCGCGGAATTCCCAAGGAATCGCTCTCGGCGGGATGCGCACGCCACAGGTCGACATCCCCGTGGCAGTGCTCTCCGGTATCGGCCAGAGTGGAGCAGGATTCTGTGGCCTCTTCGGCACGACGGTGCCGATCGAAGAGAACCAACTCGCCATGAGCATCCCGATGAATCCGACGGCAGCGAGCGCCCATGAGGCGTTGGTCCAAGCTTGGTCGGTCGTGCTGCAGGGCGCGGTGCTCGACCGTGTGATTCTTGACGCCGACGCAGAGCACATTCTGGCTGCCGTGCAGAACTCTCCGGTTCTGCGAGCCTGGACACCCAAGGGGTAGGACAAACATGAGTACGCGCATTCTTCGCAGTGGTATTCGTTTCGGCGAGGGCCCGCGCTGGCATGACGGCCGGCTGTGGTACTCGGACTTCTATGACCACGCCGTTCATGCCATCGATCTCGATGGCAACGACGAGCGAATCGTTGAAGTCCTGACCCAACCGTCCGGGCTGGGATGGCTCCCGAACGGCGACATGCTCATTTCCTCAATGCTCGATCGCAAGGTGCTGCGCTGGGATGGCAGCGCGTTGCATCCGTACGCCGATCTGTCGGCTCATTTCACCTGGCATGGCAACGACATGCTCGTCGTGCCCGATACCGGCCGCACCTATGTGGGCAACTTCGGATTCGACTACGAGGCGTTCCTGGCCGAGTACGGCATTGACGGACTGTTCGGCGAGCCGGGCCCTTCTTCCACGGTGATCTGCCGAATCGATCCCGATGGTTCAGAGCATGTGGCCGCTGACGAGCTCATCTTCCCCAATGGCATGGTGCTCACCCCCGACGGCCGCACGCTCATCGTGGCCGAAACCCTCGCGCTGCGCCTCACCGCATTCGACGTTGCCGCCGACGGTTCTCTTTCGAACCGGCGGGTATGGGCCGATCTCTCCGAACATTTCGGCGCACCTGATGGCATCTGTCTCGACGCTGAAGGCGCGGTGTGGATTGCGGCGGCAACCACACCGCGGGCCATGCGGATCGCCGAGGGTGGCGAGGTGCTCGAGGTGATCGAAACCTCGATGAACTGCTACGCGCTGATGCTCGGTGGCCCCGAGGGTCGTCATCTGTTCATGATGACGGCGCCCTCATCGGAATCACACGCGGTGGCCGATGTGACCACGGCGGCA
>WLCQ01000124.1 GCA_009705225.1 Actinomycetota bacterium
GCATGCATCCGAGCGCCTCGCCGCACCGCTCACCTGCTATCTCGCCGCCAAGGCCGGCATCTCGCCGACCGATGCTCTCGCCCGGGCACGGGCGATGGCCGGGGCGTAGCAACTCCCCATGGCGAGAGAATCGGCGCCCGATCGCGACGCCGACTCCTCGAGTGATCGCAATCTGTCGCGCAGCGCACGAATGCGACTCATCCTCGAACGGGATGGCGCTCGCTGTGTCTGGTGTCGACGAGAGATCGATACTGAGCGCGTTGCGTCCACCACCGAACACCTCGTGCCCCGGATCAAGGGTGGCCCCTCATGGTTCGAGAACGAGATGGCGGCCTGCGCCCGCTGCAACCGCGAGCGCGGCCATCGCACGCCAGCGGACTGGATCGACGAACTCGAACGCCGCGGTCTGGAACCTGATCGTGACGCGGTGCTCCGAGCATTGCGTCTGCTGCAGCAGGCGATCGCGGAACGCGGTGGCCAACGCCGTGCCCGTCCCTATGTGGTGTCGCAGTTGCGTCGACTCGAACGCGGGCGGCCCCAGCCCTACTGAACCACAATGACCGAGGCCGGCATCGTCCATGGCATGCGCGGAACCGACGCTGGGTCGAAGCGTTCCACGAGATCCGCCACTCGAACCGGCTCGCCCGAATCGGCCAATCCGAGGGAAACGGCGAACAGAGAAAGCACGTCGGCCGGCGTTCGACCCAACGTCTGCTGATCGGCGAGTGTCACCGCACCATGACGCTTGGCCAGACGTTCGCCGCTCGCGTCGAGTACCAGCGGAACATGGGCATAGGTCGGGGGCAGGAGACCGAGCAGTTCGGAGAGGAACAACTGTCGCGGTGTCGTGTCGAGAAGATCATCGCCCCGCACCACCTGACCAACGCCCTGGGCGTAATCGTCGACCACAACAGCAAGGTTGTAGGCGGGCACACCATCGGAGCGACGAATCACGAAATCGTCGATCTCGCCCTCGAACTCGCCGACCACGGCATCGACGAACCCGTATCTCCGACCTTCACCCCGGACCCGCAGCGTGGGTCGACGACCAGCAGCCTCGCGCTCAGCACGCTGGCCGGAACTGAGATCGCGACAGGTACCCACATAGGCGAACGCAGGGGCATGGGGGGCGCGAGCAGCCGCTTCAGCATCGGCGAGGATCTCCTTACGGGAGCAGAAGCATGGGTAGGTCTCACCAGTCGCAACCAACCCTGCGAGGGCGAGGTCATGGTGCTCGCGTCGCTCGGACTGCCACATGACCACACCATCGTGGTCGAGTCCGAGCGCTGCAAAATCGGCAAGAGCAGCCTCGGCGTGTTCCATGCGCGACGACGCAGGGTCGAGATCCTCGATCCGCAGAAGGAACCGGCTCTCGGTGGAGCGGGCGAACAGCCAAGCCAGCAGCGCAGTACGCAGATTGCCGAGATGCAGTCGTGCGCTCGGACTCGGGGCGAACCGTCCGTTGGCCATGACTCGGTTCAGAGTCGCTCGACGATGTCGTCCCACAGCGATTGGTACGCCCGGGCCGGTCGCGACTTCGGGAACATCGCGGTGACCGGCTGACGATGCACACCCATTCGTTCGATGTCGGTATCCATGGGCACCTGCGAGGGCAGAAGTTCCGGGCGTTGCTCACGCAATTCATCCATGAGTTCGCGATGCAGACGCTTGCGACTATCGGCCATCGAGAAGAACCCCATGATCTTCAGCTTGCGCACGATGTCGGGGTTCTCGGCCACGAATGCGTCGAGCTGATCGAAGGTGCGGATCGACAGCGTGGTGGGGATCACCGGCACGAGCAATGCATCGGCAGCACGGAACACGCTCTCCGACGTGAGCGAGATACTTGGCGCACAGTCGAGGAACACGTAGTCGTACTCGTCAGCTACACCGGAGAGAACCTTGCGCAGCCGGGCCAGCGGCTTCTTGGCGTCGTCGAGCATGAGATCGAGATGGCGGTACGAGAAGTCGGCCGGGACGATGTCGAGATTGTCGTAGTCGCTCCCCTTGATGACATCGGCGAGCTCACGACGTCCGCTGAGCAGCGCCTCACCGCCACCTTTCACCTTGGGCTTCACGCGGAAATAAAAGGTGGCCGCACCCTGTGGGTCGAGATCCCACAGCAGCACCCGATTGCCCCGACCAGCAGCCACATGAGCGAGGTTGACCGCTGACGCGGTCTTCCCGACTCCACCTTTGATGTTGTAGGTGGCGAGGATCTTCATCGGATACTCATCGATTCTTCTTCTTCCGCTTCTTCGACTTCGTCGTGCCCGTCCCGGTGATCGAGGCGTAGGCGTGCTCTACCTCGCGACTGTCGAAGGATTCGAAGCGTGCTGCGAACTCGCGCCGGGCCCGGGACTGTCGAACGCTGAGCTGTTCGATCGCGCCGCCCATGGCGAGGATGGTGTCGGTGCTCGCACCCTCGGTATCGAGTTGGCGGCCGAACTGGGCCAATGCGTGGGCCTGCACCTCGGTGTCCTGGAATTCGCCGAGCACATCCTGCAGGGACTTGAGGGGCTTGACCGCTACCGAGAGATCCTCCGCCGGGAACAACGAACCGAAGCATTCGAGGAGATACCGAAGTCGCTTGGCGTCCTTGCGGAGATCGTGCAGTGCCTCGGGCTCGGAGGAACCGTCGATGGTGCGTCCATCGCGGACCAATCGTGAATGCGCTCGTTCAATGCGTTCAGCTGCGACATCTCGGGCCCGGCGATCGGCCTCGGCAGCATCGCCGGACTCGCCCGAGGAACGATCCATCCACGGGCCTTCCCCGGAGAGGAACTCAGCCCATTCGGCGCCGAGCTGGGCCCGGCGTGTGGACCGTAGATCGAGTGCCAGCTGCGCCTGACAACTCCGCTGACGAGAGAGCAGCAGCTCATGCAGCGGCGCAAGCGCTTCGGCGTACTCCGGAGAAAGAGCGGCGATCATGTTGGGGTAGTCCAGCAAGTGGACATCGGCATCGCGTGTGGGCGTCGTGATGTCACCCAACCACTTGAACCCGTCACGGAAATGGTCGCGAGCGGCGGGTGTGAGCACACCGCGGCCCTCCTGCAGTACTGACCGGGTGCGCCGGACTGCCACACGGAAGTCGTGCAGATACTCGGAATCGACATCCTCGACCGTGCCGCGGAAGTTGGCGGTCATGGCCTCGTGGAGTTCCCGCAGCACCACCCGCCACACCTCATCGGCGCTGGCCCGATCATCGAGTTGCAACGAGAGCTTCCCGGGCAAGTACGGACTGGCACCCACCATTGCACGAGCGAAATCAGCGGTTGAGAGGTCCGAGGGTTCGAAGGCTTCATGCGCGCGCATCGCCCGCAGGAGCCCAGCGGTTTCCGCCTCATACCCCCGCACGGCACGAACCTCGATCAGCGCGGGCAATGATCGACCGTCGGGCAGCGATGGCAGGTCGATATGCACTCGAGCGGTGGTCTTCTCCTCGGCGTCGAGGTGACCACCGGTGCTGAGCCGGGATCGCACCGTGGCCACCGGGAGGAACCGACGCATCTCAACGAGTTCGCGGAGGCGATCGAACGCCGGACCGGCCGGGAGTGAACCCGCGAAGTCTGGGGAGAACCCTGACTCGACCCGGGCCGAAGCGAGGACCTGACCGCCCTTCAACCACACCAGAGAGCACATGAGTGGGAACTCGACCGAATTGCGAACCTCGAGTGTGGACTGGTCGGCATGGAGACGACCGTCGGGAGTATCGAAGAACCGACGGTCGAACTCCTCGGCCTCGTTCTCGCTCAGTCCCACCTGCTCGGCGAATGCGGCCAGAGTGACTGCGGGATCGATGATTCCGTCCACCACGAACCGATGGAATTCGCTCACCTCAGGACATCCGGCAACTCAAGCACAGGATGGCGAGCGTAGTTGTCACCATCGCCGGGTCGATGTCACTCGCGGGTGATTCTCAGAGCTATTTGTGACCTGATTCGTGGGAAATTCCGTTTACTTGCGCGGCGGTCGCGGGAAGAACGCGCTGGTGGTGCGCATGTACTCGGCGTAGGCCGGACGCCGCTTGACCAATGAGCGCTCGAGCATCACGACACCTGACACGAACCGCAGGAAATAGGTCATGACGACGGGGCTCACGATGCCCACCCACGCCCAACTGCCAGCGGAGGCGGCCACGAGGAAGATTCCGAACCACACACAGGAATCACCGAAGTAGTTGGGATGACGCGTGTAACGCCACAGTCCGCGATCCATGACCTGACCCGCTGAGGTCGGATCGGCCTTGAACGCCCGCAATTGGGCGTCGCCGACCGACTCGAACAGGAAGCCCACCAACCACACAACCGCGCCGAGCACCACGAGCACCACTGAGCCGGTGCCGAAGCCCTCGATGCCGATGCCGAACTGCAGTGGCAGCGACACGATGAACATGATCGTTCCCTGCAGTGCGAAGACGGTGAAGAGGCTCACGAGACCGAAACGCGGCCCGATCCGTTTGCGCATGGATTGATACCGGAAGTCCTCGCCATGCCCCATGTTGCGGCGGAACAGATACGACGAGAGTCGCAGCCCCCAGATCGAGACCATGCCCACGAGCAGTCCGACTCGCACCGGCTCGCCGTGGCCGACGATGGCAGCAACCCATCCGACGACGACGAATCCGAGCGGCCAGATGGGGTCGACGATCGAGGCGTTCTTCAACGGCAGGCTCACGAGCCAGGTGCCGAACATGAGCACCGCGATCGCGATGACTGAAGCGAGCATGACCGACATGTTCATGAGCCGACGCTAACCCGCGAGACCTGCGACACCCCGGACCGAGGCGCGGTTCACAGCGATGGCGAATGGATGACGACGAGGCGTTCCTCGGTCATCTCGCGCACCGCATAGGCCGGACCCTCACGGGTGTTACCGGAGTCGCGCAGACCGCCGTAGGGCATCTGATCAGCACGCCAGGTGGGCACCTCGTTGATGAGCACGCCACCGAAGTCGAGGCGACGGGCGGCTTTCATGGCCGTGTCGAGATCGGCGGTGAAGATGCCGGCCTGCAGGCCATAGCGACTGTCGTTGGCCATACGCAGGGCATCTTCGACATCGTCGTAGACCTGTACGCCGACCAACGGACCGAACACCTCGGTGCGGCAGACCTCCATCTCGGGGGTGACATCGACGAGCACAGTCGGCTGCAACACGCCGTTGTCATCGACCGAGCCTCCGAACGCAACCTTCGCCCCATCAGAGACTGCTTCGGTGATCCATCCGGCAACGCGTTGGGTCTCACCGCTGTCGATCATGGCGCTCACCGAGGTGGCTTCGTCCATTGGGTCACCGACCACGAGCGCCGAGAACCCCTCGACGAGTCGGGCGGTGAACGCTTCGGCGATGGAGCGGTGCACGAATACCCGCTGCACAGAGATGCACGACTGTCCGGCGAAGGCCGTGGCCGCGGCGGTGATCTTGTCGGCAGTGCCGATGACATCGGCCGAGGGTTCGACGATGACTGGTGCGTTGTTGCCCAACTCGAGTCCCACCCGCTTGCGTGGTGCCTTGGCGCGGATTCCCCAACCGACAGGCGGTGAGCCGGTGAAGGTGATGAGGGCGACATCGTCGTGTTCGACGAGATGGTTGGCCACTGATCCCTTGCAGGTGACCACGTTGAGCCAACCGGCGGGCAGACCGCATTCCTCAACGAGCATCTGGGCCAGAGCGAGCGCGGAGAGCGGTGTGGCCGAGGCCGGCTTGAGCACTACTGGACAGCCAGCCGCGATAGCGGGGCCGATCTTGTGCACCACGAGATTGACCGGGAAGTTGAACGGGGAGATGGCCGCAACAACTCCAACCGGCACGCGGCTCACGAAGGCAATCTTGTTGCCGCCGGCCACCGAGGCATCGATCGGGATGGTTTCGCCGGTGAGTGTGCGGGCTGCGGCTGCCGAGAATCGGAAGGTGTCGATGGCGCGGGTGACTTCGACGCGTGCCGTGCGGATGGGCTTGGCTGCCTCGCCGGCGATGCGCTGAGCGAACTCCTCATGACGTTCGGCGAGCCGCACCGCAGCACGGTCGAGGATCTCGGCGCGCTGCCAAGCCGGCATCTGTTCGCCGTCACGACGAATCACCGCGATGGCCACCGCAGCATCGAGATGAGCTTCGGTGCCGACCGGCACGCGCCCAACCTCATGGCCGTCGTAGGGCGAGAGCACGGCCATGCTCTCCTCGGTGGTGACGAGGTCGGCGCCGATGCGCATGGGGGTCACGTCTGTCATGGTTCTCTCCGGATCAGGTATTGCGGGGGAAGCCGAGGTCGGGCCCGCGGGTGGCGGGATCGGCCCAGCGGGCGGTGACGGTTTTGGCACGCGTGTAGAAGTGCACGCCTTCGGTGCCATGGGCCTTGGTATCGCCGAACAAAGATGCACCCCAGCCGCCGAACGAGTGATACGAGACGGGCACGGGGATGGGCACGTTGATGCCGACCATGCCGGCCTCGACCTGTTGTTGGAATCGGCGGGCGGCACCACCGTCGCGGGTGAATAACGCCACGCCGTTACCGAACGGGCTGCGTTCGACAAGTTCCACTGCTTCGTCGTAGGTGGACACTCGAACAACCGCGAGCACCGGACCGAAGATCTCCTCGGACCAGATGCGCATCTCGGTGGTGACGTGATCGAACAGACAAGGCCCGAGCCAGAATCCATCGGGGCGTCCGTCGACGACGATGTCGCGACCATCGAGCACAAGGGTGGCGCCCTCGTCGACGCCGAGATCGACATACGAACGCACGCGATCGCGATGCGTGGCAGTGACAAGCGGACCCATATCAGCAGTGCTGTCGCGTCCGTCGGTGATGACGAGCGCCTTCGCCCGTTCGACAATGGCATCGACGAGTTCATCGCCCACGGGATCGACTGCCACAACAACACTGATGGCCATGCAGCGCTCGCCCGCCGAGCCGTACCCGGCGCTCACCGCAGCATCAGCGGCGAGTTCGAGATCGGCATCGGGCAACACGATCATATGGTTCTTCGCCCCGCCCAATGCCTGCACGCGCTTGCCGCGTTCGGTGGACGAGGTGGCCACGTGGCGGGCAATGGGCGTGGAGCCCACGAAGCTGATGGCTTTCACATCGGGATGATCGATCAGGCCGTTCACGGCAGTGGCATCGCCCTGCAACACGTTGAACACACCATCAGGGAGCCCGGCTTCGGAGAACCATTCGGCCAGAAGTACCGATGCTCCGGGATCGCGCTCACTGGGCTTGAGGATGAACGAGTTGCCACACGCGATGGCCACCGGCAGCATCCACAACGGCACCATGGCCGGGAAGTTGAACGGCGTGATCCCCA
>WLCQ01000125.1 GCA_009705225.1 Actinomycetota bacterium
GCCGAACCTGCCGCCCGCCCTGCTCCGCCCACCCGTTCCGGCAACCGCCGTCCGCCGGCGCCGGCCTCATCGGCCTCATCGGGCGCAGCGACACCCCGCAGTGCACCTCCGGCTTCACCCGCAGCGCCGGCCAAGCAGGCGCAGGAACCCACTGGAACCCGTGCCGAGCCCAGTTCCGAAGAAGTGGCCATCATCGCAACAACTCCGAATGCCGCACCGTCACCAACCGGCTCAGGAGCGTTCTCGCTCGATGCGCTCTCCTCCTCCTGGAGCGCCCGCATCCTGCCTTCGTTGTCACAGCGAGCGCGGCCCCGCTATGCCGCCGGCCGCTGGCTCGCGGTGCAGGGTTCCGAAGCCACCCTCGGCCTGCCCAACGCTCCCCACGCCGCCCGGTGCGAGGAACTGCGCTCAGAAGTCGAAGCCGCGTTGTCCGCCGCATTCGCCGGCCCCATCACCGTTCGACTCACCGTCGACTCCGATGCCGTCGATCCCGGCGATCGTCGAGCAGTCGCCGCCGGTGGATCGCGTCCGCGCGCCAACGCAACCGAGGAGCCCGAGGAGTTCCTCGACCGCGAGTCAATCGCCCAACTCGACAACGCCGACAGCACCGCCAGTACCGGACTCGACCGCATTGCTGCGGTGTTCCCCGGTGCCGAACTCCTCGCCGAACCCGACGCCTGACCCCCCAACGGAGCCCCCTGATGACTGATTCCTTCGACATCAACTCGCTGCTGTCGCAGGCACTCGACATGCAGCAACGCATGACCGACGCCCAAGCCCGCGCTGCCGAAACCGAGATCACCGGACGGGCTGGCGGAGGTGCGGTGCAGATCACGATCACCGGTGGCATGCAGTTCCTCGACGTCACAATCAGTCCCACCGCCGTTGATCCCGAGGACATCGCCATGCTCGAGGATCTCGTGCTGGCCGCCCTCAACGACGCCTTCGACCAACTCGCCGATCTCCAGAACGCGGCCATGCCCGCCCTCGATCTCGGTGCTCTCGGTGGAGCACTTGGTGGTCTGGGCGGTCTGGGCGGCGGCCCCAGTGGAGCAGCCAACGGGTTCGGCGGGTTCGGCGGCGAACTCCCCGCAACCGGCAGCGACTCCGACATCTCGTGACCATGTACGCGGGGCCAGTCCAGGAACTCATCGACGAACTCGGTCGCCTCCCGGGAGTAGGCCCGAAATCCGCGCAACGCATCGCGTTCCATCTGCTCAAACTGCCGTCGGTCGATGCGCTCCGACTGGCGAATGCAATTGCCATCGTCAAGGAGCGCGTGAGCTTCTGTCTGACCTGCTTCAACATCTCCGAGGGTGAGGCCTGCGGCATCTGCACCGACACCCGCCGGGAGACCTCCATCGTGTGTGTGGTCGAGGAACCCCGCGACATCGTGGCGGTCGAGAAGACCGGCGAGTTCCGCGGTCGCTATCACGTGCTGCAGGGAGCCATCAGCCCGATCGAGGGCATCGGCCCCGATCAACTCAAGGTCAAGGAACTGTTGGCCCGCCTCGAACCCGAAGGCATCACCGAGGTCATCTTGTGCACCAACCCCAATATCGAGGGTGAGGCCACGGCGATGTACATCAGCCGTCTGCTCAAGCCGCTCGGCCTCACCGTCACCCGCATCGCCAGCGGTCTGCCAGTCGGTGGCGATCTCGAATACGCCGATGAACTCACCCTCGGCCGGGCGCTCGAAGGCCGACGCGAGATTCTCTGACACCAGAGAATCTCTGCCACGCGGGAGCCTCTGAAACGGAAGAGCCCCGCCGACGCGAGAGCCCCGCGGACGCGACAGACCCTGCGACGCGAACGGACCCGGGCCGGGGCCCGGGTCCGTTGAGAACTGCTGTTCGTCAGCGACCCGGAGGTCGATGACTTCGAGTGCGCGGTGGGCGCAACCGGCTCAGATGGTCTCGAGCAGGATGGCGTCGCCCTGACCGCCACCGCCGCAGAGCGCAGCCGCACCGCGGCCGCCACCACGACGCTTGAGCTCATGCAGAAGATGCAGTGCCACGCGGTTGCCTGACATGCCGATGGGGTGACCCAGGGCGATGGCGCCACCGTTGACGTTGGTGATGTCGGCAGTGATGCCGAGCGTGGCCATCGAGGCAACACCAACGGCTGCGAAGGCCTCATTGAGTTCGAACAGGTCGAGATCGCCGACGCTCATGCCGGCACGGGCCAGCGCCACGTTGATGGCATTGGCCGGCTGGTTGAGCAGCGACGGATCGGGGCCGGCGACCTCGCCGTATCCGAGGATGCGGCCCAGCGGAGTGACTCCGAGTCGCTCGGCGGCGGCCTCGGAGGCCACGATCACGGCCGAGCCGCCATCGGAGATCTGCGAGGCGTTGCCTGCGGTGATGTTGCCGGCCTTGTCGAAAGCGGGTCGAAGCGCACCGAGGGAGTCCATGGTGGTCTCGGCTCGCACACCTTCGTCGACGGAGAAGATCTTGGGATCACCCTTGCGCTGGGGGATCTCGACAGCGACGATCTCGTCGGCGAAGAGTCCCTCGGCCTGGGCACGAGCGGCACGCTCATGGGAGGCGTAGGCAACCTGATCCTGTGAGTCACGGTCAAGGCCCAGCGTCGCGGCGTACTTCTCGGTGCCGGCGCCCATAGCCATCTGGTCGATCGCGCAGAACAGACCGTCGAACATCATCGAGTCGATGATCTTGCCGTCGCCCATGCGCAGACCGGCGCGGGCGCCGGGCATGAGATAGGGGGCATTGGTCATGGACTCCATGCCACCGGCGACGACGATGTCGGCGAGACCGGCCTGGATGTAGAGGTCGGCGAGGTGGATGGCGTTGAGACCGGACAGACACACCTTGTTGACGGTGGTCGAGGGAGTGGCCAGCGGGATGCCCGCCTTGGTGGAGGCCTGACGGGCGGTCATCTGGCCGGCACCACCAAGCAGCACCTGACCCATGAACACGTAATCGACCTGCTCGGGCGACACACCGGAGCGCACGAGCGCCTCACGGATGGCGATGGCACCGAGGTCGGTGGCCTCGAAGCCGGCGAGCGCACCCGACAGTTTGCCGATGGGCGTACGTGCGCCTCCCAGGATGACCGAAGCAGCCATGTTCTTCCTCCAGAACTCGTTCGACGGTGAGGTTCGACCTGCCCGATGGCGGTGTCGCTCCCCTGCCCGGACGCGACTGCCCGAGCGAGATGACATTACCCGCCGGTAACCGGAATCGCCTCATGGCCGGTTCCGCTTGGCGAGCGGGTCGTCCACCACTAGCTTTCCGCCCCATGCAGAACATTCTTGACCTCATCTCCGCGGGCGCTCCGAGCGAGGAGTTCGCCGCCCTTGAACTGCCCGAGTCGTATCGGGCCGTCGTTGTCCGAAAGGAGGAGCAGGACATGTTCGCCGGCATGGAGTCGGGCGATAAGGACCCCCGTCAGGCGCTGCATCTGCAGGACATCGCCATGCCCGAGCTGGCGCCGGACGAAGCGGTCATCGCCGTCATGGCCAGCTCGATCAACTTCAACACCGTGTGGACCTCGATCTTCGAGCCGCTGTCCACCTTCGGGTTCCTCAGCCGCCTCGGCCGTGAGAGCTACTGGGGCAAGCGCCACGATCAGGATTTCCACGCTGTGGGCTCCGACGCATCCGGTGTCGTGCTGCGCGTTGGTTCGGCGGTGCGCAAGTGGAAGCCGGGCGACCGTGTTGTCGTGCATTGCAACCATGTCGACGATCAGGACCAGTCCAGCCACAACGATTCGATGCTCGGCGACAACCAGCGCATCTGGGGCTTCGAGACCAACTACGGCGGACTCGCCGACCTCTCGATCGTCAAGGCCAACCAGCTCATGCCCAAGCCGGAACATCTCAGCTGGGAAGAGTCCTCGGTCAACGCACTCTGCAACTCCACGAGCTACCGCATGCTCGTTTCGAAGAACGCTGCGCCCATGAAGCAGGGCGATGCCGTTCTTGTCTGGGGTGCATCGGGTGGTCTCGGCGGCTACGCCGTGCAGTACATCCTCAATGGTGGCGGCACTCCGGTGGGCGTGGTGTCCAGCCCCGAGAAGGTTGCGCTGCTCAATGATCTCGGTGTCGAACATGTCATCGACCGCAAGGTGGCGAACTATCGCTTCTGGTCCGATGAGCACACCCAGGACGAGAGCGAATGGCGCCGTCTCGGCAAGGACATCCGCTCGATGATCGGCCGCGATGTCGACATCGTGTTCGAGCATCCCGGCCGCCAGACCTTCGGCGCCTCGGTGTTCGTGGCGGCCCGTGGTGGCACCATCACGACCTGCGCCGCCACCAGCGGTTTCATGATCGAGTACGACAACCGTCATCTCTGGATGAAGCTCAAGAGCATCGTCAGCTCGCACTTCGCCAACTACGCCGAAGCTTGGGCCGCCAACGATCTCATCTGCCAGGGCAAGATCCAGCCGATCCTCTCGGCCGTGTACCCGCTGGCCGAAACCGGCGAGGCCGCCTACCAGGTCCACAAGAACCTGCATGAGGGCAAGATCGGCGTGCTGTGCCTGGCCCCCGAAGAGGGCCTCGGCATCACCAACCGCGAGCTGCGCGAGAAGGTCGGCGAGGATCGCATCACCGCCTTCCGTCGCCACGGCGCCTGAGGCTCGATCACCATGTCCATCACTGCACGTCGCGTCGGCGACGATGACCCCGGAGTCCAGATGTCCGAATCAGCCGCCCCCGCCCCGCTCCTCACCGAAATCGATCACATCGCGATTGCGGTGCCCGACCTCGGTGCGGCCATCGACTACTACCGCGACACCTTCGGCGCCACCGTCGATCATCGCGAGGTCGTTGAGAGCGACGGCGTCGAAGAAGCACTGCTCAAGGTGGCCGAGAGCTACATCCAGTTGCTCACCCCCACCCGCGACGACAGCACTGTGGCCAAGTGGCTCACCAACCGCGGCGGCCCCGGCATTCATCACATCGGCTATCGCGTTGCCGATTGCGCCGTGGCCCTCGAGGCCGTCAAGGCCCAGGGATTCCGGGTACTCGACGATGCTCCCCGTCCGGGTTCACGCGGCACCACCGTGGCGTTCATCCATCCGAAGGACGCCCTCGGCACGCTGATCGAACTCGTCCAGGAATAACCGGCGGCGTCGCTTCAACGACGCCAGACCAACCGATCAGCAGTTCGTGTCACGCCATGCGGCAACGGCGTCTGCCGCGGCACGCAACTCAGTGTCCACTCCGGTGGATTCAAGACGGTTCATAGCATCGGCGTAATTGGTCGCCAGCGAGATCTCCTCGGCGACGCGCTCGGCATGGGTTGCGAGCGTTTCGAGGGCGGGAGCGAGTTCGGGAGACGCACCTCGAACTGCGAGTCGAAGCAGCATCGATTCACGTTGTGCATCGACGAGGATGCGCTCACGTTCATCCCGCCAACTTGATGAGTCGATGGGCACGAGTCCATCAAGACCAACTGCGTCAGCGAGCAACAGACAGGCAGCGATGTCCGGATTCTGCGCCGCGTTACCGGTGTAGGGATCAATGACGGTCGAGTTCGAGCCCGGATTCGTCGTGGTCGAGCTGGCAACGGTTCCGGGGTTCTCAGATCCACAACTCACCAACCCGAGCACCGCGAACAGAAGCACCCCGGCCACAATGCCTCGGCCAGCAACACCCCGGCCAGCGACACCCAGGGCCTCGATCGGCCGCCGATGTGAAACCCGCCGTCCCTCGCGCACTCGCATACCCGCACTGTACGAGCGATGCACCCGCTACCGTGCCCACCATGTCGCAAGAGGCGGGCGAGTACGAGGACAAGATGAGCAGTTTCTCGGTCAGTCGGCTCCTGGCCACTGCCCGCGACGCGATTGACGCCGAACTCGGCGGTCCGGTGTGGGTCGAAGGCGAGATCTCCGGCTTCAAGAAGGGCCGCAACAACCACACCTATTTCGACCTGATCGAGAAGGACGACGAGGACCGGGTCATCGCCAAGGTTTCCGTGGCGCTGTGGGCCGGTAACCGGGCGAAGGTGAACGCCCGCTTCAAGGACACCGGCCCCATCCGCATGGATGAAGGCGTCCGGGTACGCATCATCGGTCCGCTCGAACTCTGGCTTCCCGGCGGTCGGCTCCAACTCAACATGCAGGACATCGACCCCGAGTACACCCTCGAACTCATCGACTCCGAACGCGACCGTGTGCTCGCCCTGCTGCGCACCGAAGGACTCCTCGACCGGAACAGGGCGTGTCCGGTGCCCATCGCCCCACAGCGGATCGGGTTGGTCACCGCAGTTGGCAGCGCGGCAGAGGCCGACTTCCTCAAGACCCTGCATGACAGCGGTCTGGCGTTCGACATCGTGTTCGTCGATGCCCAGATGCAGGGCCTCGGCGCTGAGCGCACCGTGTCGGCGGCACTGCGCACACTCGCCGCCCAGCGCGTCGATCTCATCGCTCTGGTGCGCGGTGGCGGCGCCCGAACCGATCTCGCCACGTTCGACCACGAACTCATCGCCCGCACGATCGCCACGCTCGGTGTTCCCGTGTTCACCGGCATCGGCCACGAAATCGACACGAGCGTGGCCGACATCGTGGCGAATCGTTCGCATAAGACCCCGACCGCGTGCGCATCCGCCATCGCCGAATTGCTCGGCGATGCGATTGCCAGAGCAGAGGAAGCTTGGGCATCGGTGTCCGTCATCGCCGAACAGTTCCTCACCCGCGAAGGCACGCGCCTCGCCCGGGTCGCCCGACTGGCCACAACCTCGGTTCGCTCGCGCCTCGTGCTCGAACAACACCGACTCGACTCCGCCGGCGAACGTTCCACGCGCGGTGGTCTCACTGCACTGCGCCATGCCGGTGCCGACATCGATCTGTTCGCCGCCCGCCTCGCTGCGGTCGATCCGGCCCGGGCGCTCGCCCGGGGTTGGAGCATCACTCGCACCGAGGCCGGCGTCATTGTCCGCAGCGCCGCCGACCTCGCACCCGGAGACACCCTCGTCACGCAGTTGGTCGATGGCCGGGTCACAAGTACCGTTTCCACGACCGAGACCACCGAGGGATCCTGATGGCCGCCAAGAAGAACGACGCCGATGCCGTCAACGACACCGACTCGATCGGGTATGCCGACGCGGTGGCCGAACTCGAGGAGATCCTCGCTGATCTCGAAAGTGATGATGTCGATGTCGATCATCTGGCCACGCAGGTGAAACGCGCTGCGGATCTCATCGAACTCTGTCGTGGCCGACTCGATCTCGCCCGCACCGAGATCACCCGGATCGTCGCCGACCTCGAACTCCTCGACGGCGACAACGCTTCGTGACCAACTCGAAAAGCAC
>WLCQ01000126.1 GCA_009705225.1 Actinomycetota bacterium
CCTCCCTGTGGCCAGCGAGGGCCTCAATGCCGCCACTGGCGAGTACGAGGATCTCGTGAAGGCCGGCATCATCGATGCCGCCAAGGTCACCCGTTCGGCCCTGCAGAACGCAGCCTCCATCGCTGCGCTGTTCCTCACCACCGAGGCTGTCATCGTCGACAAGCCCGAGAGTGGCGCCGGTGGCGGTATGCCCGGTATGGACGACTACTGATCCAGCTGAACGCAGTTCGTACAACGGGGCGCCCACGTGGGTGCCCCGTTGCGCATTCCGGATCACTACGGTGAGCGCCATGGCCCGACGACGAACCGAGACGCTGCTGGCCCGTCGGGTGACGCTCGGCGACACCGTTGGTGCTGCTGCTGGTGGCTCGGTTGGCAGTTCTGGGCCCTCTGGTCGTCGACCCGATGAGGTGATCATCGAAGAGCCGCTCGAGATCCGCCTCGACGGCAATCTCGTTGGCACCACGATGCGCACGCCCGGCCATGACTTCGAACTGGCAGTGGGCCTGTGCTTCACCGATGGTCTGCTCGGTGGCGCATCGGTGTTGTCCTGTCGCTATTGCGGCACCGGCTCGGCGGTGGAAACAGAGTTCAACGTCGTCAGCGTCGACACCGGTGGTCGAGCCCCCGAACCTTCGCCCCGGCTCTCCACGGCGTCATCCTCATGTGGCATCTGCGGTTCGGTGCAGCTCGACGAACTCACTGATCGCCTCGAACCTGTTCCGGCCTATGAACCCTGGGATCTCGGCGTGCTGCTCGGAGTCGTTGACGATGTGCGCGCCTCGCAGGAACTGTTCGACCGCACCGGCTCGGTTCACGCCGCTGCCGTGTTCGAACGCGAGGGTGATATCGATCTCGTGCGCGAAGACATCGGTCGTCACAACGCCGTCGACAAGGTTGTCGGTCGGCTTCTGCTCGACGGCGAACTGCCGGCTCGTGGCCACGGCCTGTTCGTGAGTGGTCGGGCCTCGTTCGAGATGGTGCAGAAAGCGTGGGCGGCTGGTTTCGAACTGGTGCTGGCGGTTTCCGCTCCTTCGGCGTTGGCCGTGCACACCGCCGAGCGGGCTGGCATCACCCTGTGCGGTTTCGTCCGTGATCAATCGTTCAACGTCTACGCCGCTCCGGAGTTCTGAGGTTTCCATGGCCAAGCGATTCCATCCCGACCTTTGGGTGAGCCCCCGACCCAACGGCATCGGTCTGCAGAAACCGAATCACTTCGGCGATATCGCCAAGGTGGCGTGGGCGAACAAGAAGCACGCTGGATATGCATGGAAACTGCTCACCAAGGGTGTCTGCGATGGATGCGCGCTGGGCGTTGCCGGCCTGCACGACTGGACCATCGACGGCGTGCATCTGTGCCTCACCCGTCTGCGCCTGCTCGAGCTCAACTGCGCTGATCCGCTCGACCACTCGTTGTTGGCCGATGCGCCGTCGCTGGCCCGACGTTCCAGTACCGAACTGCGTGAACTGGGTCGCCTCGCGCATCCGATGCGCCGGCGAGCGGGCGAACAGGGTTTCCAGCGCATCACCTGGGACGAAGCGCTCGAAGCGTTGGCGCAGGGGCTGCGTAATGCCGGTCCCGATCGCAGCGCGATGTTCATAACCAGCCGGGGCATCACCAACGAGACCTATTACGTGGCCGGGAAAGCGGCCCGGGCCATGGGCATCGCCAATGTGGATTCCGCCGCCCGCACCTGCCATGCACCTTCAACCACGGCGCTCAAGGCCACCATCGGTGCCGCGGCCACCACCTGTTCGCTCAGCGATGTGCTCATCTCGAAGCTCATCGTGATCTGGGGGGCGAACCCGGCCAACAACCAGCCGGTGTTCATGAAGTACCTCTACATGGCCAAGAAGAACGGCGCGCGGGTGGTTGTGATCAACCCCTACCTCGAACCCGGCCTCGAGCATTACTGGGTACCGAGTAACGCCGAGTCGGCCATGTTTGGCACGAAGATCTGTGATCTGCATGTGCCGGTGCGCCCCGGCGGCGATGTGGCGTTGGCCGATGCCGCGCTCAAGCGACTCATCGAGCGCGGCGATGTTGATCAGTCGTTCATCGATGCGCACACCGAGGGCTGGTCTGAACTCGTCGAACATCTCGGCTCACTGTCGCTCGATGAACTTCTCGCCGATGCCGGTGTGAGCGCATTGCAACTCGAAGCATTCGTCGATGAATACGCGCGTTCCGATGCCTCGATCCTTCTGTGGTCGATGGGCATCACCCAGCATCGTCATGCCGACCAAGGCGTACGCGGCATCGTGAACCTGGGGCTCGCCCGCGGCAATGTCGGTCGCGATGGTGCAGGCCTCATGCCGTTGCGCGGCCATTCCGGTGTGCAGGGCGGTGCCGAGATGGGCGCGTATGCCACTGCGCTTCCCGGCGGACTCGCGCCCACCCCGGCTAATGCCGAAGCGCTCGCTGAGAAATGGGGCTTCGATGTCCCGGCCCGCAGCGGCATGACCGCGGCGGAGATTCCCGATGCCGCGCTGCGGGGCGAACTCGATGTGTTGTGGATGTCGGGCAGCAACTTCCTCGAGATCCTTCCCGACCCGGTGCAGGTCGAGCAGGCACTTGCCCGCGTTCCGTTGCGCGTGCATCAGGACATCGTGGTCACGTCCCAGATGCTGGTTCCGGGCGACGATGTCATCCTGCTCCCGGTGCACACCCGCTACGAACAAGAGGGTGGCGGCACCGAGACCACCACCGAACGTCGCATCGTGTTTTCCCCGGAGATCCCCCGCACGGTCGGTGAGGCCCGCAGCGAGTGGCGCCTCTTCGCCGATGTCGCTTCGCGGGTACGCCCCGACCTGCGCGACCGTTTCTCCTGGCGTGACAATCACGCACTGCGGGTCGAGATCGCTGACGTAGTGCCGCTCTACGCCGGCATCGAGAACCTTCGCGACACCGGCGATCAGGTGCAATGGGGTGGAGCGCATCTGTGTGCCGATGGGGAGTTCCCCACCGACACCGGTCGGGGTTCTTTTTCTGTGCTCGATCGACCTGATATTTCGTTGCCCGAGGGAATGTTCGCCGTGGCCACCCGCCGGGGCAAGCAGTTCAATTCCATGGTGTTCAGCGAGATCGACCCCTTCACCGGTGCTGGCCGCGACGCGGTGTACATCGACCCCGCCGATGCTGCGCAGCTGGGGTTCGCCGATGGCGACGCCGTCACCCTCACCTCGACCACCGGCAGCTTCGATGGTCATCTGCGGTTCGTCCGTCTGCCCCGCCGCACGCTGCAGATCCATTGGCCGGAGGGCAATGTGCTCATCGCCGCCGGCCCGGATCATCGCGAGGCCGCGTCACGGGTGCCCGACTACAACGCTGTGGTTTCCATCGCTCGGGCATCGCGCACGGGGCACTGACCCGCCACTCCCGTACACTCGGCATCGTGACTGACGCCGTTTCCCCCTCCGTCGGCCTGGCCGTGGTGCACCTGTTCTGCAAGGTGAGCCCACTGGCCGATGCCGAATCCATCATTGCTGCTGTGCAGAAGGCGCAGGCCGAAGGTGATCAGGTGGTCACCGTTGCCATCCTCGGACACAAAGCCGACCTCGCGTTCATGGTGGTTGGTGCCGATCTCTGGACCATCCGCCGTTTGCAGGCCGCCATCCAGAATGCCGGTCTCGACGTCGTCGATTCCTATGTGTCGCTCACCGAACTGTCTGAGTACGCACAGGGCGTTCCCGAACCCATGCGTTCGGCCCGACTCACGCCGGTGCTTCCGCCCGAGGACAAGCCGGCGTGGTGCTTCTATCCGATGTCGAAGCAGCGTGGTGATGTCCACAACTGGTTCACGCTTCCCTACGACGATCGCAAGGAGATGATGTACGAGCACGGTGCATCGGGCCGCGCCTTTGCCGGTCGGGTCATCCAGGTGGTCACCGGTTCCGCCGGTCTTGACGATTACGAGTGGGGTGTCACCCTCTTCGCCACCGCCCCTGACGATCTCAAGGAGGTCGTCTACACGATGCGCTTCGACAAGGCTTCGGCGCTCTATGCCGAGTTCGGTCCGTTCTACACGGGCATGGTCGCTCCGGTCGATGAGGTGCTCGCCCAGCTCGGCATCGACTGATCCGATGTCCGCGTCGGTCAGTAACGAGAGCATCGAAATCACCACGTCCAACGCGGTCGATGGACCGCCATGTCGTGATGTCGATGGGGATGATGCAGCGATTGAGCTTGCACTCGACCGTCTGCGTTCCCGACTCCGTTCCCTCGGCAGTGTTGTTGTGGCCTTCAGCGGCGGTGCTGACTCCGCACTGCTCGCCTATGTCGCCCACGAAACGCTCGGAGCGGCGAACTGTGAGGTCATCACCGCGGTGTCGCCCTCATTGGCCGGGCTCGAACGCGATGACTGTGCCGCGCTCGCCACCGAATGGGAACTGCGCTGGCGTGAGGTGACCACCACCGAGATGGAGGAGGCGGCCTACCGACGTAACGACGCCGACCGGTGCTTCCATTGCAAGAGCGCGCTGATGGATGTGGTCGGTCCAATCGCCGCTGCGGCTGGTGCGACTGTTGTTCTCGGTGTGAACCTTGATGATCTCGGCGATCACCGTCCCGGTCAGCGAGCGGCGGCCGAGGAGGGAGCCGTGTTCCCGTTCGTAGATGCAGGGTTCAGCAAAGCGATGGTGCGGGCGGCATCTCGCGCACTCGGTCTGCGGACCTGGGACAAGCCGGCGGCGGCCTGTCTTGCCTCTCGCCTCCCGTACGGCACTGAGGTGTCGGTGGAGGTGCTCTCCCGAGTCGAACGAGCCGAAGCCGCGCTGCACGCGCTCGGGTTCCGCGAACTGCGGGTGCGGCACTACGACGACACCGCTCGCATCGAAGTACCTCTCGATCAGTTGTCCGAGGTTGTCGATCGTCGCGTTGCGGTTGTCGATGCCGCGGTCGGAGTCGGATACCGCTACGTCACGCTCGATCTCGAGGGACTCCGTTCCGGCAATCTCAATCAGGCGCTCTCCGACTGATCGGTGTGGCCCGGCGATTGCGACCGGGCGGCCGAACCTGTTCCTCGTTCAGGTCGGTTCGGGATCCTCGGCCACCGGGGTCCACAGCGGGAATGACAGATGCGCAACCCCGAGATGATCCACGATCCGACCATCGGATCGGAAGCGATCGAGACAGACCCGAGCGTTTTCGAGACCACCGACCATCGTGATGTAGTCCGCCACCGACAGCAGCAGCGGTCCGTTGTCGGCGTCGCCCTCACGCAGTAGCGCGTCAACCTCAAGCTTGGGTCGTTCGGGATCGGTCGGATCCACTACCCAGCAGTGGTACACGACATGCTCGAACACGGAGAGTGCCCGGATGCGCATCAGAGGTTCGGGTCCAGCTTCGAGAGTTCGATGCGCGAATGATGTCGCAGATGCGCCACCATTGCGCATATGGGAGCACGATCCACAGACGACCAGCCTGGTGATTCATCGTCAGGAGCCTCGTCGTCCGGCGCTTCATCGCCCGGACCCTCCGATGATGATCTCCTTCGGCTCGCGCAGTACGCGCTGGTTCTCGCCGATGGGGTGGAGGCGGCGCTCGGGCCGTGGGTGCAACGCAGTGTCGAGCAGGTCCATGTCCGCCAACTGCTGCGTCGACCTCCCGCCGAGGTGCGGGAAGCCGCGGTGGCTGCTGGTGCCGAGGCCGTCGCCGTGATCGGACCGCAGATGCGCGCGCTGCTCGCCCTCGATATCGATGAGCAGCGCACCGGGCCGCTCGCCGTGCTGCGGTCGGCAACGCAGTTCCCCACCGGCGTGCTGCTCGCCGCCGGTGTTCCCCCGGTGAGTCGTGACGAGTTCCAGCAGAAGCAGTTCCCCGAGGATGTGTTCGATCTCTGTCCGGCCTCGTTCGCCGAGGTCGACCCCTCGCTGCATGAGGCGGGCATTGTGTGGGGTGCGGCCAAGGCCCATGTGCACCTCGCCCGCCGTCGCATGGCCCAGTGAACCGGAGCGGTCAGGGTCGCCCCACCCGGGTCGCTCACGCGTGATGCAATGACGTCAGAATAACGTCAGAAAAATGTCAGCTTTATAGGTGATTCAACGTCAGTCTTTCGTCAGATTCTGACTAATGTCTCCGCATTCCGACCAACCGGAACGACTTACGGGGGACATCACATGATCGATTCGGGCGATACCGCGTGGATGCTCATCGCCACCGGGCTAGTGCTGTTCATGACGCCCGGACTCGCCTTCTTCTACGGCGGCATGGTGCGGGCCAAGAACATGCTGGGCATGCTCATGCAGAACTTCTTCGCCATGGGCCTCATGGCGATTCTGTGGGTGGCCATCGTCTTCTCGCTTGCGTTCGGGAACTTCGGCGACGGTGGCATCATCGGCAATCTGGACTTCGCCTGGATGCGCAACATCACCAGCGACGCAGGGCCAGAGGCGTTCGCCCTCACCATTCCGTTCGTGCTGTTCTGCGCCTATCAGATGACCTTTGCTGTCATCACGCCGGCGCTCATCACCGGCGCTACGGCCGATCGGTTCAAGTTCAAGGCCTACGCCGTGTTCATCGCTTTGTGGCTCATCGTCGTCTATGCCCCTGTGGCTCACTGGGTGTTCGCTGGTGGATGGCTGGCCAAGCTCGGTGCCCTCGACTTCGCTGGTGGCGCAGTCGTCCACATCAACGCGGGTGCTGCCGCACTCGCTGTGGTGCTGGTTCTCGGCAAGCGTCGCGGCTGGCCGCGTGAGGGTATGCACCCCCACTCCTTGCCGTTCACTCTGCTCGGAACCGGCATCCTGTGGTTCGGATGGTTCGGGTTCAACGCTGGCTCCGCCCTCGGGGCTAACGGGGTTGCGGCTCAAGCGCTCATGAATACGTTCCTCGCTGCATCGGCCGGCATGCTCGGCTGGCTGCTCGTCGAGCAGATCAAGGAAGGCAAGCCCACCACTCTGGGCGCAGCCTCGGGAGCAGTGGCCGGGCTTGTGGCCATCACCCCCTGCGCCGGATTCGTGGGTGGGATGGCCCCGATCATCATCGGCCTCGCTGCCGGCGTGCTCTGCGTGCTCGCCATCCGCCTCAAGTTCCGGTTCGGCTACGACGACAGTCTTGATGTCGTCGGTGTGCATCTGGTGGGCGGCATCGTCGGTGGTCTGCTGCTCGGTTTCTTCGCCGATGCCAAGGTCAACAAACTGGTCACCAACGAAGGTGTGTTCCTCGGCGGTGGGTTCTCGTTGCTGTGGTACCAGTTCGTGGC
>WLCQ01000127.1 GCA_009705225.1 Actinomycetota bacterium
GATGACCTTTGTGTTCTCGTCTACGAAGATGCTCATCGGATTCCTCAGTTCTTCTTCGCAAGTGCGACAGCGGTAGCAGCAGCCTCGAGCATCGTGGGCTTGCTCTGGAGTCGCTCGGACAGGTGCGGGGCGAGCAGTGCTCGGCCCTCTTCGGCGTTGGTGCCGTCGAGTCGGATGACGATCGGTGCGGCGATGTCGACCATCTCGAGGGCGCCGATGATCCCCTTGGCGACCTCTTCGCCGCGGGTGATGCCACCGAAGATGTTGATGAAGATTGACTTCACGCTCGGGTCATCGTTGATGACCTGCAGAGCGCCAGCCATGACCTCGGCGTTCGCACCGCCGCCGATGTCCAGGAAGTTGGCGGCTTCGCCACCGGCCTGGTTGACGACGTCGAGCGTGCTCATGGCCAGACCAGCGCCATTGGCGATGATCCCGACCGAGCCCTCGAGCCCCACGTACTGCAGACCCTTGGCATGGGCCGCTTCCTCACGGGCATCGCGCACCTGTGTGGTGGCGTACTCATCCCAAACGTGGCGGAACTCGGCGTTGTCATCGAGCGTGACCTTGGCGTCGAGTGCGTGCACCCGGCCGTTGGTCTTCACGATGAGCGGGTTGATCTCGGCGAGATCGGCGTCGCCCTCGACGTACGCGGTGTAGAGCTTGCAGAGCAGTTCGACAGCGTCCTCGGTGACGTCGGCGTTGAGATTCGCGGCCTTGACCCACTCGCGGCACACGTCGGCGCTGAGACCGTCGACCGGATCGATCCAGATCTTGGCGATGGCGTCGGGGTTATCGACCGCAACCTGCTCGATCTCGACACCGCCCTCCTTGGAGAGCATGCCGAGATGCTTCTTGGCGGAACGATCGAGCGTGAACGAGGCGTAGTACTCCTCGGCGATGTCCGAAGCGTTCTCGATCCAGAGGATGCGAGTGATATGACCCTTGATGTCGAGCCCCAGAATGTTGCCGGCGTGCTCACGCACCTCGGCCTCATTCGTGGCGAGTTTCACGCCACCGGCCTTGCCACGACCACCAGCATGCACCTGGGCCTTGACGACGACTGGGTAACCGACTGCGTTCGCCGCGGCGACGGCATCCTCGACGGTCGTGACGGCACGACCGTCGGAGACCGGGATGCCGAACGTTGCGAAGAACTGTTTGCCTTGATATTCGAGAAGATCCACGGCGACAAGGTAGTCAGTGAGGGGGCTGTGGTCCCAAACGGAGCGTCACGGGTTTCACGCCGGACCTGCGACGCGGAGCGATGACTTCAGAGATGACTTCAGAGATGACTTCAGAGATGACTTCATCAGACCACCCGGCTGCGGCGATACTTGCCCCATGTCACCGGTCAAACAGGCACCGACCCGCACACCCCGCTCGATCATTCTCGCAGTGGCCGGCGTAGCCCTCGGACTCATCTTGGTGCTGGTGCTGTTCATCTTCGCCATCCCCTCGCTCACCGAATCGGGCAAGGTCGAGGTCAGGCTGGGTTCCGATACCTACGATGCCGGCTCGGCGGAGTCACTGGCTCGTTCGATCGCGTCGGCCGGACCCCTTCTGCTCCCCGATGTCTCGGGTGGCAAGCGCGACGTCTACCTGCAGCATCTTGGTGATGACGACACCACTGGATGGCACGCATTCGACGCCCGCCGACCCGGCCAGAGCAGGGACTGTTCCCTGACCTGGCGGGCCGACAGCGCAGACTTCGTCGATCCATGCGACGGAACTGTCGTTGCCGCAGATGGCACCGGCCTCAACGACTACCCGGTGACAGTCTCCGACACCGGACGGGTCATCGTTGACTTCAACCCCGAGGACGTGCCTTCCGAGACGGCACCTGCAGTGGTCGACTGAGGCTTCGCCCCAGCCGGCTTGAAGAACAGCGCCATCACCGGCACCAAGTAGGCGAACCAAGCGGCGACCTCAAGGAAGGTCAGCTTGGCCCTGAAGTTGATGAGCCCGGCAAGCAGACTGCCGTACCACGCGTTCTGGTCGTACCAACTGGGCATCTGGATGGCGACTGCGTCCTCACCAGGCAACCAACCCAGCTCCTGGAACTCATGGACCGCATAGGTGAGCACGCCAGCGGCCACGATGATGAGAAGAACGCCGGTGATCTTGAAGAAGGTCGAGAGGTTGAAGTGAACGGCCCGGCGGTAGATGAGGTAGCCGAGCAGCACCGACACTGCGAGGCCGAGCACCCCGCCAATGGCGGGATGGCCGGCACCGGACACTGCCTGATCGTTCGTCCAGAGGAACAGCGCAGTTTCGAGTCCTTCCCGGCCCACGGCCACTGCAGCAAGCACTGCCAGCGCCACACCTCCACCGGTGAGTGCCGAGTCCATCTTCTCGTGGAGGTCGCCCTTGATCGTGTGTGCAGTGCGACGCATCCAGAAGATCATCCAGGTGAGGAACACCACGGTGAGCAGGGACATTGCGCCGGCGAAGGCTTCCGCTGCTTCATCGCTGAGCGAGTTAGCCGTGGCCTCGAGCAGGGCGACAAATCCGAGGCTGGCCACAATGGCCGCACCCACGCCCACCCAGATCGCCCGCAGGTGCTCGGTGCGGCCGGTCTTCACCAGATAGGCCACGAGGATGCCGACGATGAGGGACGCTTCAAGCCCTTCACGCAGTCCGATGAGGAAGTTTGAGAACACGGGGGAGCCTCCATCTGGGAGTTGTCAGGACTGCGTGTTAGGCAGACCTAACTCGGTTGTGTTCAGTATGCCTAACACAGCCGATTTCCGCGATGCAAGGCAAAGCTGACGATTCGTCAGGTTTGTTCTCAGCGCTTGGTGAGCGGGGCCCAGGCCAGCAGCAGTCGCTTCTCGCCAATACCCCGAAAGTTCACAACAGCCTCAGCCTTGTCTCCACTGCCGAAGATGCCGGTGATCACTCCATCGCCGAACTTGCCGTGACTCACATCGTCACCGACCTGCAGACCGATCTGATCAGCGCCGCTCTGGGTTGGCGGTGGCGGCTTGAGCGCGGTCTCGATGGACTCACCACCGCGTGATCGGCCTCCCCCGCCGATGACCGAACCGCTCCAATCATCGTCGGCATCACGACGGCCCCAAGCTCCACCTGAGCCCGGAGTGCGGGCTCCATAGGAACTGCTGCCGTAGGAGGAGTTCCCGTAGGAACCGCTCGACGCTCCCTGACCACGGGCGGTGCGACGTTCGCCGGCCACCATCGTGACGAGATTCGCCGGGATCTCATCGAGGAACCTGCTCGGTGGGTTGTACTGGGTGCTGCCGAACATCGTGCGCGCCCACGCGTGACTCAGATGCAACCGCTCGCGAGCGCGCGTGATGCCCACGTATGCGAGACGACGCTCCTCTTCGAGTTCATCGGGATCACCGATGGAACGCAGGTGCGGGAACACACCATCTTCGAGACCGATGAGGAACACCACGGGGAACTCGAGTCCCTTCGCAGCGTGGAGTGTCATGAGCACGATCGCGGAATCGTCGCCGTCGAGATCATCGGTGTCGGCCACGAGGCTGATCTGCTCGAGGAACTCATCGACCGATGCGAAATCGCGAGCAGCGCCGACGAGTTCAGCGAGGTTCTCGATGCGGCCCTCGGATTCGATGGAATGCTCGGCCTCGAGTTCGGCCACGTAACCGGAGCGTTGCATCGCCGCTTCGATGACCGCAGCGGGACCATCGGAGACGAAGTGCTCGAGATCGTCGATGAGTTTGAGGAATTCATCGATTCCCTTGAGCGCCTTGCCCGTGACTCCTGCAGCCGCAGCCTCACGGAGCGCATCGATGAACGTGAGCGCGTGACTACGCGCGTAGGCGTCGAGACGACCTACTGATGATTCGCCCACGCCGCGCCGCGGAACGTTGAGCACGCGCTTCACCGATACCTCATCGGCCGGATTGACCGTGACCTTCACGTAGGCGAGCGCGTCCTTGACCTCACGCCGATCGTAGAAACGAGTGCCGCCAACGACCTTGTACGGGATGCCGACGCGCATGAGGTATTCCTCGATGACACGACTCTGCGCATTGGTCCGATAGAAGATCGCACAGTCACCCCAGGAGTGACCGCTGTCGTGAAGATGCATGATGCGTTGCGCGATCCAATGCGCCTCATCGGCCTCATCGTCGGCGTGATAGCGCATGATCGATTCGCCCGGGCCGGCGTCGGTCCAGAGATCCTTCGGCCGGCGACTGAGGTTGTTGGTGATGACCGCGTTCGCAGCATCGAGAATGGTCTGGCTCGATCGATAGTTCTGTTCGAGAAGCACAACCGTGACATCAGGGAACGCGTTCTCGAACTCGAGGATGTTGCGCATATCGGCGCCGCGGAATCGATAGATCGACTGGTCGCCATCGCCCACGACGCAGACGTTGCCGTGCTGCGCAGTGAGCATGAGGACGAGTTCGTTCTGCACGCGGTTGGTGTCCTGATACTCATCGACCATCACGTGCCGGAACCGACGCTGATACGACTCGAGCACGTCGGGATTGCGACGAAAGAGTTCGACGGTATTGACGAGGAGATCATCGAAATCCATCGCGCCCGACTTGAGCAGACGGGACTGATATTCGACGAAGACATCGGCGATCTTGCGCTCGAAAATGGTCTGAGCCGCTTCGCCGTAGGACTTCGGACTATGCCCGTCGTTCTTGGCCGCAGAGATGCTGGCGTGAATCGCCCGGGGCACGAACTTCTTGGCATCGAGTCCGAGGTCGCGGATGACGTAGCTCGTAAGTCGCTGCGCATCGGCGGAGTCGTAGATGGTGAACGAACTCGGGAATCCGAGAAGGCCGGCGTCGCGGCGCAGGATGCGCACGCAGGCCGAGTGGAAGGTGGAGACCCACATCTTGGCGGCGACGGGCCCGACGAGCTCGGCGACCCGGGTTCGCATCTCGTCGGCGGCCTTGTTCGTGAACGTGATGGCCAGGATCTCGAAGGGTGAAATTCCCTCGTCGTTGATGAGGTGCGCGATGCGATGTGTGAGCACACGGGTCTTGCCGGAACCGGCGCCGGCCACGATGAGCAGCGGACCCTCAGAATGGGTGACAGCTTCGAATTGGACCGGATTGAGGCCGGCAAGGAGCTGATTGTCTGCCGGATCGGGCCGGTGTGCAGGGTCGGTCATGGAGCGCTCACCCTACCGGTGCCGTGAAGTGACCACGGCCGGGGTGTGAGGCAGGGTGAGGCAATGACGCGCGTGGCGGCATCGTGTCGAAAGAGGTCGAAAGGCCTTGCGGAGCATGGTGGGAGAGAGTACTATCGAACACATGTTCGAAGGCGAAGCGAGCAAATCAAAGAAAGACCTCGAGGCGGAACAGTCGCTCGGGCAAGCGCACCAAACAGGGCACCAGCAGGTGCATGCTTCCGCTACCGATCGAGATCGCGGATCGACCAGCCCAGCCCATTCCGGCGACGAACTCGCTGCCGGTGGCGCTACAACAGAGAGCTCTGCAGTCGAGAGCTCTGCAGTCGAAACGCTCACCAATCACGTGCGCTCGCTCACTGACGACGGACTGGTCGATCAGTCACGCCGCATTGCCTCGGCAATCGCTGCCGCCGAAGCAGAACTCGCTGCCGTGCTCGCCGAGGTCGAACGCCGTGGTTTGCACGGCTCCTGGGACTGTCCCTCTGTGGAGCGGTTCGCGTCCTGGCATTGCCAACTCGCACCATCCCGGGCCGCAGCAATCACCAGTGTCGGCCGCGCACTCACCGAACTCCCGGTTGTCGCAGCAGCAGTCGTGAGCGGTCAACTCCCACTGGCCAAGTCCGCCCCCATCATCGCCATCGCAGCACCGGACACCGAGGCTGCGCTCGTTGAACTCGCCACCCATGCCACTGTCTCGCAGACCCGACGGATCTGCGCCTCATGGCGACGTGCCGAACGAGTCGAAGCGGAGGCCGCTGCGGCCGACCCCTGCAACGACGATCCTGCCCTCCGTCCCCGAGTCATCGTCATCCGCGATCACGATGGCATCGAACTGCGAGCCCGATTCGATCACGTCAACGGCGAGCTCGTGTTGGCATCGCTCGATGCGGCAGCCGCACTGGTGCGTTCCGAACGTGCAGAGGCCGAACCAGTTGCCGCATCGCTCGCTAGCAACGCAACCACACAGTTCCGACCAGCGAGCGTCGACGACATCGGTCGTGTACGCCTTACCCACGACCAGTGGCGAGCCGAAGGGCTCCTGCGCATCTGCGAGTCCAGTGCCGCCGCACGCCCCACCGGCATCCAACGATCGGGGTTCACTGCTCAGGTCGTGGTCCACGTTCCGGTCTCAACGCTCATCGACCCCGCCATCCTCCGACACCCCGACGGCCACACCAGCAGCCATCGATCCCCCGCCTCTGGGCGGGCCGGCAGTGAGCCGATACCAACCGACCCGGCCGCTGGCATGCAGGCCACTTCCGACGACATCCTCGAGCCGTCAGGCGCGCGCATCCTGCGCAATGCCGCACGCTGGCTGGCCTGCGACGCCGACCTGCTCACCGTCCTCGACACCGACGCAGGCGATCCGCTCCACCTCGGCCGCCGGACCACCACCATCACCCCGCAACAACGTCGAGCGGTGCATGCCCGATTCCGCACCTGCGCCTGGCCGGGCTGCGCCTCCACCTTCGTGCAGGTGCACCATCGCCACCACCGCGCCTTCGGTGGGCACGACGACATCGAAAACCTCGTGGCCGAGTGCCACTATCACCACGCGCTTATCCATCGACGGAACATCACCGTCACGATCGACCCCGACGGCACGGTCCATCATCGACGACCTGATGGCAGCGAAGTGGGGCATGAACCGCCACCCGGCACATCCCCGCCGGTTCGGGCCGGCGATGGCCTCACCACGCTCGAGCACCGGCAGACAGAAGCCGGAATCAATCCGTCAGATCCGATGCGCATGCCCCAATGGCAAGGCGACCCCTTCCAACTCGCCGAGTGCATCGATGCAATCTTCGCCCGACGGGAAGCGGCCCTCCGAAGAACCCTCCCCACCTGAGCTGATCTGACCGGACCGGAACTTCTCGATCCCGAACTACTCAGCCGGGTAGCAGCCGCGAACTGAAGAACTCGAGTACCTGGTTGAGCGCATCGTGGGTCGGGTGCCCGGGCTCATCCACGAGATGCTCGGTCAGCACCGAATGCGCGTTCTTGGGGA
>WLCQ01000128.1 GCA_009705225.1 Actinomycetota bacterium
ACTCGCTCAGGAAACCGGCGAGCGCCGCAGCCGCTGTCGACATGTCGTCGCCGAGCCTGAGTTCGAGACTCGGGACCGCTCGCACAACCGCGCTCGCAAGCTCGAACGCGAGTCGCTGGTCGCCGGGGATCTGGAACATGGTGAGCGGCGCAAGTGCCATGAGCGCGCGACTCGCCGATTGGGGGACGAGTTCACAGATCGGTCCTCCAACAACACTGGGCACGACGAACGCCCGGATGGGCGCGCTGAGCACTCTCGCAGTGGGCCGATCGCGAAGCGGCCAACCCACCGCTTTCGCAGCTATGGGGTCCTGCGCGAGTGGCTCATCCGGGCGCAGTAGATCGGGATAGCGCTCAAGATGCTCTGGGGCCAGCTTCGCTGATCCGTAGGTGGACCAAACCCGCGACGCTTCCGGATCGATCAGAACGTAATCATCACCGAGAAAGCCGAGGCCGCCGGCAAGACAAGCGAGCGATGTCGTGCTCTTCCCCGAGCCTCCACGGCCCACGAGCACGACCGCTCCATCCTCGGAACCAACCGCCGCTCCATGCGCGAGAAGCAATCCCTGCGGTGCGAACCACCACGTGAGAAGTGCCCGCAGAGGGCAGGCGCGATCCCACGGTGGGATCGCTGCGGCATCGGCCACCGCCAACACCGCCTGCCCGGCCACATGGTCGAGGTAACTCACTGCCTGCTCATAGCCATGAAGCACGAAGGATTCCCCACCATCGGAAATGATCGGCGTGATGACCTGTTGGTCCGCTCCGCTCGAAGCGACCCGTGTCAATCCAAGATCCGGCAATGAGACCCCACTGGACGCAGTGTCGAAAAGGCGGATCCGAAGGTCGACCGGCGCGCCCGCATCAGCACGGGGAAGGTGCGCGAACGCCGGTGCCAACGCGGCGAGAACACCCGGACCAGCGGATTCGAGACAAATGACCCGACCCGCGAGTTCGAAGGTTTCGGAACACACGCCGAGGCGTTTCGAGGCGACATCAGCGGCATCGAGGAGCGCACCGAATCTTGCGTCGCGACTCACTTCGGCGGAGCAACCTGCGGCCAACCATCAGCGCCCACATCGTGCACCGGGTCAAGCAGGAGGAGGTCCTCGAGATCGTTGTGGGATTCGAGTACCGGATCGTTCCAAGGCGAGGACGCACCCACTGTTGCCAACACAATCGTCGCGGAGGCGGCCGAACCGGCGACCTCGACGATGAGTTCCGCGGCGAGCAGTTGATCGACGAACGCGCTGATCCGAGCCTCGACGTCAGTTGGCACCGGGGCGTGGACCTCGGACACTTCGCGAACGATGGTGCTGAGATCAGCGGTACGACCGAGCACTGACCACGCAGTAGCAGCGACACCCTGTGCACCGTGATAGCGACCGGTGCGGAGATCGACGATGACCGCTTCTCCGTCGAGAATTTCGGACATCACCCATTCGGGCTGCACAGTCCAAAAGGTTTCTGCGTTCACCATTGCTCCACCCTAGGCGGCACTCTCAACGGCTCGACCAGATTCAGGCACCCGGCTGCGCTGACCCTGACTTCGCCGCAGCGATGAGCGACTCCCATTGCGCTGCGGTGAGTTCGCCACTGGTGCGTTCGATCACCTTGCCCTGCGCGTCGACCACGATGAAGTACGGGAACCCGGTGACCCCGAGGGCCTGGGCACCATCGCTGGCTTTGTCATCGACCATGGTGGGAACAGTCCACTTCTCGCGGACCAGCCATTGCCCGGCGGGATAGTTGGGCTTCCCGGAATCGTTCGAGGTGGCGAGCGCCACGAGCCGGACGCCCTCGGGCGCACCATTGGCGGTGAGCCAGGACTGCAGGAACGGGACCTCACGCTGGCAATGCGGGCACCAGTGGGCCACGACCATGATGATCGTGGGCTCACCGGTCGGACCGATGCTCATCGCAGAACCGTCGAAGGTCTGGCCGTCGATCGTTGGGATGACCTGGCCAACTGCCGGATCGACCCCGGAATTCGATACCTCGGGGAGTTGCGTACCGGTGACGACGATGGGACCGACGGCGACTTTGCCCGAGGGGACCACCGTGACACCCGGAATTGCGGCGCCGCCGCCGTCGGGTGTCGCACTGCCACCACCGGAACCATCGGAGCGGGTGAACACGAACGCCAGGACACCCACGACCACAACCACCGCTGCGATGCCGATCCAGACCCAGCGGGTGGACGTTGGAGCGTTCCGTTCGGACGCGGCGGCGACCCGGCTTGAGGCCGAACCCTTCGATGATGGTTGATTACTCATGAGGACTCCGAGGTAGTTGCCGTCCGGGGGGCGGGACGAGCGATGAGAAGAAGCACGATCATGCAACAACATGCCGAAAGCGCCATAAACGGCAGCGAAACGAATCCGAACTCCCACACGTATCGCAAGGTGCATGGAGCATCAGCGGTGCAGAACGACGTGCCATCGACCGGCGGATAGGCCTGAACCCAGGCGTGATAGGCCGCCACCAGCGCGCCGATGGCGAGGACCGGCACGGCATAGACACGCACGCCTGCATCGCGCCGCCAAGCCGCAATGCCGAGGATCACAGCGAACGGATAGATGCAGATCCGCTGGTACCAACACAGTTCGCACGGGATGTAGTGCTGAATACGCGAGTAGTAGAGCGAGCCGAGCATGGTGACCGCGGCGATGAGCCATGCCAGCGGTAACGCCACCCGACGAATGTCGGCGCTGAGTGATTCCAACAATGCAATCGAACGCGATGATCGGCGCTGAACAAGTACTCCGACGCCGATGAGTATGACCGCGACCCAGCACAACAGCGCCAGAGTTGCGAAGAAGAACGACATCGTGGAGACGGTCTGTGCGGCGAGCATCTGCGGAATCCTTCCATGTGGCGGCCCTCATCGGAGGTCGCTGCACCTAATCTCTTCTCATCGGCGACACCCGTCGATGAGAGCCGGCAGTTGCCGGCCAAAGCGACCAACGAGGTCCCACCATGAACAAGATCGTCGTCGGTGTCGACGGATCCCCCGGCTCGATTGCGGCACTGCACTGGGCTCACGCTGAGGCGGCACTTCGCAACGCGAGCCTCGAGGCAGTGTCGGTGTGGCAGTACCCGATGATGACCACCATGCCGGCGTTCGGCGCCATGCCCGCTGTCTCCGATCTCTCGAGCCTCACCGAACAGTCGCTTCTGGCGATCCTCGCCGACGCTGGAATCGAATCCACTCCGGAACTTCCCGTCACCATCTGTGTCGCCGAGGGCACCGCCGCATCGGCGCTCACCAATGCGGCAGCCGATGCCGACCTGCTCGTGGTCGGCTCACGCGGCCACGGAGGTTTCAGCGGCCTGCTCCTCGGCTCGGTCAGCCATCAGTGCACGATGCATGCTCCCTGTCCCGTTGTGGTCGTCCACCCCTGATCGCTCCATGACTATCAACGGTCTGACCAGCGCGGAGGTCGACGCAAGACGTCTCGACGGACGATCAAACGACGTCCCCGATCCCACGAGCCGCACGATCTCCCAGATCGTGCGCTCCAACGTCTTCACCCCGTTCAACGCCCTGCTTGGCGTGCTCCTGATCATCATCCTGTCGGTGGGAGAAGCAGCCGACGGGCTCTTCGGGTTCGTGCTCGTGGGCAATGCGCTCATCGGCATCGTCCAAGAGGTGCGGGCGAAACGATCACTCGATCGACTAGCCGTTCTGAATGCTCCGCACTCAATGGTCCGCCGCGACGGCGAGGAACACACCATCGCGTCGAAGGACCTCGTGCTCGACGATGTCATCGTGCTCACGCTCGGCGATCAGATCGCAGTCGACGCCGAGCTTCTCGATGGGGCTGGACTCGAAGTCGACGAATCGTTGTTGACCGGAGAGGCCGACCCGGTCGAGAAAGCTCTGGGCGATTCCGTGCTGTCAGGCAGCTTCGTCGTGGCCGGCAGCGCAACGGTGCGAGCCACTGCCGTCGGTGAGAACTCCTACGCGTTCAAACTCTCGAGCGAGGCCCGCCGTTTCTCGATGGTGAAGAGCGAACTACGCACTGGCATCGACCGTGTCATCAAGCTCGTGAGCTGGCTGATGATCCCCACCGCAGTGCTTCTCGTCACGTCACAACTCGCCGCCCACGACGGCATCATCAATGCCATCCAAGCCTCGACCGCCGGTCTCGTTGCCATGGTTCCCGAAGGTCTGGTATTGCTCACCTCGATTGCGTTTGCCGTCGGCGCCACCCGTCTCGCGTCGAGGAAGGTCCTCACCCAGGAACTCGCAGCAATCGAGGGCCTTGCCCGAGTCGACGTCATCTGTGTCGACAAGACCGGAACGCTCACCGAGGGGTCACTTGCCCTCGGCATGATCGAGCATCTCGAACCGACGGCTTCAGACCCGACGCCAACCATCGACGCCGCTGCGGTCCTCGGAGCCATGGGTGGGGCCGACGCTCACCCCAACCCGAGCCTCGCAGCGATCGCCGCAGCGTTCGCCGCCCCTGAAGGTTGGGTTCTCACCGACGCGGTGCCATTCTCCTCGGCCCGCAAATGGAGTGCCGGAACCTTCGCTGATCAGGGCTCGTTCGTGCTGGGCGCTCCCGACATTCTCCTCGACCATGCCGCTGCTCCTCCGGCCGATCGAAGCGATTCCACCGCAGCGGCACGCTCCCGGGTCGAGCATTTTGCCGCCGTCGGGCGCCGGGTGCTCATCCTGATGAGTTCTCCCGAGGGCCTCAACGGTGAGGTTCTTTTCGATTCACTCGTGCCGGTCGCCCTCGTCGTACTCGACGAAGCAGTGCGCGAGGCGGCTCCCGCCACCATCGCGTACTTCGGCCAGCAGGGCGTCGCCGTCAAGGTCATCTCCGGCGATAGTCCCGTCACCGTCAGCGCAGTTGCCGCCCGCGTCGGCGTACCGGGCGCCGACTCCCCTATCGATGCCCGCACCCTTCCCGAGGATCAGGAAGCACTCGCCGACATCCTCGAATCACATTCGGTGTTCGGTCGTGTCACCCCGCAGCAGAAGCGAGAGATGGTGCACGCGCTGCAGTCGCGCGGACACGTCGTCGCGATGACCGGCGACGGCGTCAACGACACGCTCGCCCTCAAGGACGCCGACGTCGGCGTTGCCATGGGTTCCGGATCCGCTGCCGCCCGTGCCGTGGCGCGCTTCGTGTTGCTCGCCAACGACTTCGGCGTCTTCCCGTCAGTGATCGCAGAGGGTCGCAAGGTCATCGCCAACGTCGAGCGAGTCGCCAACCTCTTCCTCACCAAGACCTTCTACGCAATGACTCTCGCTCTGGCTATCGGCGTCGCCCGAATCCCGTTCCCGTTCATCCCCCGCCACTTCACCATCATCTCCTCGCTCACGATCGGCATACCCGGGTTCTTCCTCGCCCTCGCACCCAACAATCGTCGGGCCCGCACCGGATTTCTCGCGCGCGTACTGAGGTTCGCGATTCCCGCTGGTCTCGTCAGCGCCATCGCCGTACTCGTGGCGTTCGGTATCGCCCGCAACGATGGCGGCATCAGCCTCGAGCAGGCCCGCACCGTGGCGGTCATCACGCTGTTCGTCGTCACCCTCTGGGTGCTCGAGATTCTCTCCCGACCGATCAATCTCTGGCGTGGTGCGCTCGTCGGCGCCATGGGAGCAGCGTTCGTGGGCGCACTCTCAATCCCGTGGTTCCGCGCCTATTTCGAACTCCCATTGCCCGGCACCGCTCTCGCGCTGAGCGCTGTGGGCATCGGAGCTGTCGGGGCAATTCTCATCGAGGTGGGCTGGCATGTGTCCGGCTGGAACCTGCCCGTTGACGACGGCGAACCAGAGTTCGCCAAAGGTTCAGCGACCGGTGTGGCCGAACCCGCCCACACCACGAGCTGAATCGCCGAGGTGCTCGAAGTCCTCGACCACCTCGAGCACGGCGTGCTCCACCCGCTGCACCACGAGTTGCGCGATCCGCTCGCCCCTGCGCACCTCGAAGTCCTCATGAGGATCTGTGTTCACGAGCAGCACCTTGAGCTCACCGCGATACCCGCTGTCGATCAGACCGGGGGTGTTGAGGCAGGTCACGCCATGCTTCAACGCCAGACCGCTGCGCGGTTGGATGAACCCCGCATGACCCTCGGGAATGGCCACGGCGAACCCGGTGGACACCAGCGCACGCCCACCGCCAGCGGCGAGCACGACATCATGTGAGGCCGAAAGATCGAGGCCGGCATCACCGATGCGCGCATAGCTGGGGAGGGGAAGGTCAGGGTCGAGTCGCATCACCGGAATCTCAAGCACCGCGGGATCGTAGAGCGCCCCCTAGGATCGACGCGTGCTCGCCTGGATGGATCTTGAGATGACCGGACTCGAACCGGGACGTCACGTCATCGTCGAGATCGCCACGCTCATCACCGATGACAACCTCGAACTCATCGCCGAAGGTCCTGATCTCGTCATCCATCAGGGGCCCGAGGCGCTGGCCGAGATGGACGATTTCGTCACGTCAATGCATACCCGCAACGGGTTGCTCGAACAGATCAATGCCTCGACAGTCACCCTCGAAGCAGCCGGTGCCGCCACGCTGGCGTTCCTGAAGGAACACATCAGCGAGGTCCGCTCGGTGCCCCTGTGCGGAAATTCCATCGGCACAGACCGCCGATTCCTTGCCCAGTTCCTGCCGGAGATCGAGAACTTCCTCCACTACCGCAGCGTTGATGTCTCCACGATCAAGGAACTGATGAAGCGGTGGAACCCCACATTGCTCGGCGCTGCTCCCCGCAAGGGCGAGGGCCATCGCGCCATGGACGACATCCGGGAGAGCGTTCAGGAACTGCGCTACTACCGCGATGTCTTCTGCCGAACGGAACCCAATGAGTGACCATCAAGATCACAACCATGACCACGCCCCGCAGCCACCAGTGAGAATCCCGAGGCAGGAGCAGGAGGACGCCTCCGAGGAGATCATCGAGGTCGCCCGCGGCATCCTGCGCCTCCAACTCCCTACCGATTTCACCGGTCTCGGCCATGTCAACACCTACGCCATCGAGGACTCCCGCGGCTTCACGCTCGTCGATCCCGGTCTGCCCAGCGACGCATCCTGGGAGGCCCTGCAATCACGCCTGAAGGCGGCGGGCATTCCGCTGGCGCGAGTGCACACCAC
>WLCQ01000129.1 GCA_009705225.1 Actinomycetota bacterium
GCAGTCGACCCGAGGACGGCAATGGACCCGGAGATCGATGCGGTCCAGTGATTCTCATCCGTGTACTCGATCGATGCGGTGACTTCCTGACCCGCGATGCGTAGGAGTCCGAAGCCATAGGTCTCCGTCGACCCATCGCCATAGATAGCTCGTGACACGCTACCGGTGAAGGTTCCTGTGCCAATCGGTGCAGCCGACACCGTGGCCACCACCGAGCCGAAGAGATCTCCGTCGGCCGAGCTGAGCGAGCCATCAGTGACGGCACCTGTGGTTCCCATGACCGCGAAGGTCTGGTCGAAGACCATCTTCCAGTTGGAGGCGTCCTGATAGACGAGCGAGCCGTGAAGAACCCACCCACCGATTGAGACGGTGCCCCACGCGTGGAGCTCGGTTCCGGAGCCACCATCGATGTAACCGCCCTGACCGGTGAATGCGAACCCACCGAGATCACGAGTCACCACTGAGCCCACCGGCGCTGACGGAGCGGAGGCCGCACCCGCGCCCATGCCGTTCGTGGCGGTAACGACGTAGGTGTAGGCGACGCCGGCGGTGAGGCCCGTCATTCGGCAGCTTGTGTAGGACCATGTGCAGGTATGACCGCCGGGCGATGCGGTGACTGTGTAGCTCAGGATCGTGCTGCCACTTTCGGCCGGTGCAGACCAGTCGATCGTCGCGGCACCGTCGCTCACGGTGGACACCGAGGTGATCGTCGGAGCGCCGGGAAGCGTGATCGAGGATTGCGGCGTGACCAGATTCGAGATGGCCGGACCCATACCCGCGTAGTTGCTCCCCGCGTGATTGACGGCGGTGACGGTGAAGCGGTAGCCGACACCGTTCGTAAGACCGTTGACACGGCACGAGGTCGTGCTCGTGGTGCAGGTGAACCCGCCCGGACTCGACGTGACTGTGTACGTGACCTCAGGGTCGCCACCGTTGCTTCCGGCGATCCAGAGAACCACCGCTGATCCATCGTTGCGAGCAGAGGCAATGACCCCGTACGGGCTGTCGGGTCGATCCGCGGGAAGAACTGCGGCAGAGGCGACCGAGGGCGCACCGGTTCCGACACCGTTGGTGGCGCTGACGGTGAACGTGTAGAGGACGCCGTTGGTGAGGCCCGTGACCGTGCATGAGGTCGTCTCGGTCTCACAGGTGAACCCGCCCGGACTCGACGTGACCGTGTAACGGGTGATCGCGTTGCCGCCGTTGAAGGCCGGCGCTGTCCACGACACCACGGAATATCCAGAGCGGTACGAGGAGGCAGTGACACCGCTCGGAGCGCCCGGAACCGTGGGTGCGGCCACTGGTACTGACGTCGTGCCGGCACCGACGGCGTTGGTAGCGGTGACCACCACCGAGTAGTTCGCAGCATCGGCCGGATCGAGCGGGAAGAGTTCGCAGGAGGTGCCGGTGATGCCGGAGCATCCGGCCTCGGTTGGCACGCCATTCCTGAGGAGCACCACCGTGTAGGAGAGGACGGCGCTGCCACCATCGGACACGGGAGCCGACCAGGTGATGACGGCCCGATATACCGAGATGAGCCCGAAGGTCACCGAGGTCGGAGAGCCGGGGACGGTGGCCGATGGGCCGACCGTGGCCGGGGCCGATGCGACCGACGGATCACTGGTGCCGACGTTGTTCGTTGCCGTGACGGTGAAGGTGTAGGTGCCACGGTTGCTGAGACCGGTGACCGTGCAGGATCTGGCCGTACTCGTGCAGGTTCTTCCACCAGGGCTGGCGGTCACGGTGTAGAGCGTGACGGGTCGACCGCCGTTGAAGGTCGGCGCGGTCCACGACACCAGCGATGATGTGTCATCACCCGATGTGGCCGTGACCCCGGTGGGCTGGCCCGGCGCAGCAGGAGCAACGGTGGTCGATGCAGCAGACGGTGCACCGGGTCCGGCAAGACTGCTGGCAACGACTGTGAAGGTGTACGAGACCCCAGCAGTCAGGCCGGTCACGATGCACGATGCCGACGAGGTACTCGTGCAGGTCCTCCCACCGGGGCTCGCAGTGACGACATACTTCGTGATCGGGCGGCCGCCGTCCGATGCTGGTGCGGTCCACCACACGACGTACGAGGTGCTGGTGTTCACCGTGGCGAACACACCAGTAGGCGCACCCGGCGGAGTCGCCGGTACAGCTGAACCCGAAGGTGACGACGCCAAGCCGGGGCCAGCGTTGTTCTCGGCAATCACGGTGAACGTGTAGGCGGTGCCGTTGGTGAGGCCGGTCACTGTGCAGGAGGTCGTGATGCTCGTACAGGTCAACCCACCGGGGTTCGAGGTCACCGTGTAGAGGGTGATCGCCACTTCGCCGGTCGCTCGTGGGGCCGTCCACGAAACGACCGAAGATCCATCACCGTTTGAGGTGGCTGTCACCCTCGTGGGCGAACCCGGGAGAGTTGCGGGAGTCGCAGCGTCCGAGGGTGCTGAAGCAACGCTGGAGCCCTTGGCATTCTTCGCCACGACGGTGAACGTGTAGGCAGTGCCGTTCGTCAGACCGGTCACCGTGCAGGACGTCGAGATACTCGTGCAGGTCTTGCCGCCCGGACTGGCTGTCACCGTGTAGAGCGTGATGGGGCTGCCGCCATCGGAGGCCGGAGCAACCCACGAGACCACCGACAGTGCATTGCTGTTCGAGCTCGCGTTGACGCCCGTCGGCGCTCCCGGCGGGCCGCGCGGTGTTGCTGGAGATGACGCCACTGAATCCCCACCGGTTCCCGCCGCGTTCGATGCGGTGACGGTGAACGTATAGGCGATGCCATTGGTCAGGCCGTCGACCGTGCACGACAGGGTGGTGGTCGTGCAGGACCTTCCACCGGGATTCGCTGTCACGGTGTACCCGCTGATCGCAGCGCCGCCGGTTGTTGTCGGTGCTTTCCATGACACCACCGACACCCCATTTGCACCGGAGGTCGCAGTGATGCCGGATGGAGCGCCAGGAGCTGCGGCCGGTATTGCGGGTGCAGATGCGGTCGAAGCTGTTCCGGTGCCCGATGCGTTGGTCGCCGTCACCGTGAACGTGTAGGCCAACCCATTGGTCAGGCCGATCACTGCGCAGGATGTGGTCGAACTGGTGCAGGACTTGCCGCCCGGACTCGACCTCACCGTGTACAACGTGATGACGCTTCCACCATCAGAAGCGGGAGCAGACCACGAAACGAGCGACTGCCCGTTCTGGTTCGCTGAGGCCACCACATTCGATGGCGTCCCTGGTCGAGTCGACGGCGTCGCCGCAGAAGAGACATCGGAAGCCACGCCCGTGCCAACGATGCTGGTCGCCGTGACCGTGAACGTGTACGCCGTGCCGTTGGTGAGACCGGTGACGGCGCAGGAGTTCTTGGTGGCCGGAACCGTGCAGGTCTTCCCCTCAGGGCTTGAGGTCACCGTGTATTTGGTGATCGGCCGACCGCCCGTTTCCGCGGGAGCAGCCCAGGAGACCACCGAGACACCATCGGCATTCGATGTGCCCATGACCGCAGTCGGAGCGTCGGGCGGACCGAGCGGCGTCACTGCTGCGGATGGATCCGAGGCCGCCCCACCACCCAGAACGTTGTACGCCCAGACCGTGAAGGTGTACGAGACGCCGTTGGTGAGTCCGCTCACCGTGCATGACGTGGTTGTGGTCGTGCAGGACTTCGAACCGGGATTCGAATACACCGTGTACTGCGTGATCGCCGAGCCGCCGTTGTTGCGCGGCGCCGTCCAGGAGATCAGCGACTTCTGATCCTCGCCCGCTGTCGCCCTCACTGTGGTCGGAGCATCAGGCTGCGTCGCCGGAATCGCCGGATCCGATGCCACGGATGCAGAACTCGTTCCGGCAGCGTTCGTTGCCGTGACCTTGAACGTGTAGGACACGCCATTGGTGAGGCCAAGAACCGTGCAGGAGGTCGACGCGCTCGTGCAGGTCTTGCCGCCCGGTGTCGAGGTGACGGTGTAGAGCGTGATCTCACCGCCGCCATCGGAACTCGGTGCCGTCCAACCCACGAGCGATGAACCGTTCAGGTTCGAGGCGGCAGCAACATCGGTTGGGGTACCGGGAGCAGCACGAGGTGTCGCCGGCAGCATCGAGACTGCAGAAGTACCGTCACCCAACGAGTTCGTGGCAACGACGGAGAAGGTGTAACCAACCCCGTTCGTGAGCCCCGAAACCATGCAGGAAGTCCTGGTGGCCGCGGCAGTGCAGGTCTTCCCATCGGGGTACGAAGTGATCTCGTAACCCGTGATCGGGCGACCGCCATCGAAGGTAGGAGCCGTCCACGACACCAGCGAGGTCAAGTTCTGGTTCGAGGTGGCCGACACCCCACTGGGCGCACCCGGACGACCCACCGCTAAATCCGGAGTCGATGCGGTCGACAAGGTCCCCGGCCCTGCGGCGTTAGAGGCGTAGACCCTGAAGGTGTAGGTCTCTCCCGGCGTGAGGCCGGTGACCGTGCAACTCAGGCCATACGTGACACACATCAGCGACCCGGGATCGCTCACGGCGTAATAGGACCAGATCGGCAACCCGCCGTCAGAACGAGGAGCTCTCCAGGAAACGACAATCTCGCCGGCAGCTGAGGCGAATGCATTCACCGCTATCGGGGGACCCGGTGCACCAGCCGTTCTCACCGCCACCGAGGGCAATGATCGTTCGCCGCTTCCACCTGCCGACCACGCATACACCGTGAAGGAATACTCGGTGCCGGCAGTGAGCCCCGTGACTGTGCACGAGGTCGTTGCGGAGTAGCACATCGAGTATCCCGAGTCGGCCTGCACGATGTATGTCTGAATGGGAGCTCCGCCGGTGGACGTCGGAGCATTCCAAGAAACCGTCATCTCTCCGAGCCCGGCGCGAACTGCCTTGACCGTTGTGGGCCGGCCGGGCGGCCTCGCGTAGATGTAGGGCGCGGATGGTTCGGAGACGATGGAGCCGAGAGCATTCGTCGCACGCACCGTGTAGGTGTATGTGGTTCCAATGGTCAGTCCGGTGACCGTGCACGATGACGACGCCGGATAGGAGCCGGTACAAGTCCTGCCACCCGGACTCGCAGTGATCCTGAACGACGTGAATGGCGAACCGCCGTCGGAGATCACGCCCCAATAGACCGTCGCACCGGTCGCCGATGACGATGCAGAGTTGATTGTCACAGACGGCGGAGTGGGAATGTTCACATCAAAAGTTGCCGGAGTTCCAGTGACGGTTTCGGTGCGGGCGTACACCCCGGCCATGTAGTCCACCCCGCGAACCAGTCCGGTGAGCACACATGAGAGTCCCGTGGTTCTGCATTCGATGAACTCCTGCCCCCATGCGAAGGCGTACACCGTGTACCCGACGATCGGTCCAGCAGGGTCACAGGCCACCGGCGCAGCGTCCCATGTCACCGTGACCGTCTCATCGGCGTTGTTTGTGGTCGACGTGACGGTTGGTAGACCGGGGGCGTCGCCCGGGGCGCATGCTTCAGCGGCTGTCACCACTGCATCGAGATCGTTGATCACGCTGCTCGAAGCCACCGACTGCGCTGCCGCCGATGCTGCCTCGAGGAACGCCTTGCTGCTCACCGGCACAGGGGCGGTGTACCCGACCGTGATCATTGCGGTTGCTGAGGTAGCGGCGAGCACCGTGTCGGCGATGCTGACGGTGAGCTCAGCGACATTTCCATCGCTGAGCGTCGACGCGAACATCGGCGCCACCGCGGCAAGTGCTTCACGGGAGAGATCGACGTCGGTCTCGAAACCAAGAACGACCGCGAGCGGTGCTGACGTTGGCGTGAGCGGTTCGCTCAACGTGACCGTGCAGGTGGCGTGCGCACTGAGCGGACTCGAACAGCTCGAGGCTGCCCCGGTGCCACGCAGCGAGAGACGCAGCCCGGTGGAGTCCTTCGGCAACGCGGCAACGAACGCCTTGGCGCTCTCGTTGAGCACAACATCAACGGTGATCTGCGCACCGGCCGGCACATCAGCAGGCCCGGTGTTCGAGATGAGATAGGTGTCCTCGGCCAACGTGTTGGTGGTGACCGCGAGGGGAAGCATGCTCGAGGTCGCTCGCTTCACCTCGAGCGTCGGGTGCGGGCCCGGCGACACTGTGTACAGCTGGATCGCCTGGTTCTGCAGTTGCTTATCGCCGGACTGCGCCACCGCAGCCACGATGGTCATACCCGCATCGGCCGTGGGCTCGATGTACACCGGCACCACGAGCACGCTGACACCCGCAGGGATCGCGCTGGGATGAGCGCAGGTCATCTCGCCGGTTCCGCCGGGACACGACCAACCACCAGAGTTCACCCGCTCGGCGACCATGCCCGACGGAATGAGCACAGTGTCGGTGAGACCCGTGGGCGAGCCGTAGCCGACGTCATGAGCGATCTGGAATACCTCGGTGGTGCCCCGCTCGAAGGTTGAGCGCCCCGACTCCACGAACAGTTGCATGGCCAGCGGTCCCTGCGGACCACCCGGCACGACCGTCGAGGTGGGAGACCCGGGCGACCCCGGAGCCCCCGAACCCGGAACTTTCGTCACCGAAGCATCGGAAACCGTGAGCAGCACCGAGGTCGATCCTTCAGATGCGCCACCAAGTGAACCGACAGCACCGATGGCGAGACCGTCCTGACCTGCGCTCAAACCCCGGGCGTACACCGTGACAAGCGCAAGCAGATAACCCTTCGGGGCGATCGGAGGGCTCTCGCCACGCTCGTCAAGCAAACGACACTCATCAACCCCATCGCCGGGCGAACACGCCCATTGCGCAGCGGTCTTCGTACCCGACGCACTGTCGATGGACTCGACCGCCGAGAGGGTCACACCCTCTGGCAGCGTGAGCTTCAAGGAGGCCGGAGCCGGCGAAGAATCTGCGGTGCCGGTATTGACCAACAACAACGGCAACTGCGAGAAGCCAGTCGAGGTGATCGGCTGCGAGGTAGCCAGCTCACCCTTCGCGTCAAGGAACCCAACCCCGGTGGACGTGATCGTGGGAACGTTCTGGGTCGGTTCGCCGCCAGTGGACTCGGCAGTCGCGATCGGCATCCCGTAGGCCACCACCGACATCAATACACCGACAGCGAGCGAACTCAGAACGCTCTGGTGATACCGACTGC
>WLCQ01000013.1 GCA_009705225.1 Actinomycetota bacterium
ATGCGCGGCGGTGGCCATCAATCCGCCTTCGCTCGTGAGATCAGTTCGTGCACCGAGGCGGCGAACGCGTCGCCTCGTTCGGAGTAGGACCGGAACCAGTCGAAAGATGCACAACCCGGCGATAGGAGTACGACGTCGCCTGATCGTGCGAGCTCTCCCGCCGCACGCACCGCATCGTCCATCGAGGTTGTGATCACCACGACCTCGCATCGACCGGCGAAGACTGCCGCGATCTGCGGCGCAGACTCGCCGATGGCGATCACTGCTCGCACCGGGGGCACTGCCTCGACGAGGACAGAGAGATCGAGGCCCTTATTGCGCCCGCCGGCGATGAGCACCACGGAATCAAAACCGGCGATGGCGGCGAGCGCGGCGTGCGCAGTGGTGGCCTTGGAGTCGTCGAACCAGCGCACCTCGCCGTGTTCTGCCACCAGCTGCACTCGATGGGCGAGACCCTTGAAAGTTCGCAGCACCGCGCGCACCGCTTCGAGGTCTGCCCCCATGGCGAGTGCTGCGACTGAAGCAGCAAGCGAGTTGGTGATGTCATGGGGAAATGAGCGCGGCAGTTCTTCCACCGCGACCAATGGTGTTCCGTCCGGTAGACGGAGCACGCCAGCGGTCACGGTGGCATCCGCACCGGAACCGCTCGGTCCGAAGGTGATCGTGCGCGCCATCGGAGGCCGATTGGCGAGAACGACCGGGTCGGTGGCGCTGGCCACTGCGAGTCCGAAGTTCTCGTCGAGATCCGCCCAGATCCGCGCTTTGGCGGACTCATAGGCGGAAAGCGATCGATGGACGTCGAGATGATCGGGGGCGAAGTTGAGCCACACGGCAACCGCTGGACGGAATCGCTGCGTATGTCCGAGACGGAACGAGGACGCCTCCACCACGAAAACCTCGGTGCCCGGATTGGCGATCGCTTCCACAAGTGGAGTCTCTGTGTTGCCGCACGCGACCGCCGACACGCCTGAAGCTGCGAGCATCTCGGTGATCAGCGTGGTCACCGTGGTCTTTCCGTCGGTGCCGGTGACCGCGACGATCGGGCGCTGATCCCATTTCGCGGCAAGATCGAATTCTGAGAGCACCGGCAGCGAGAGCGCCTCGGCCGCAGCGAACACCGGATGGTGGTCTGGGATGCCGGGACTCGGGAGGATCGCATCGAGCCCTGCTATCCGTTCAGCGAGAACGCCGAGGTCCGGAGCTTCGAGCAGTTCCACGCCAATCGATGCTGCCTCAGCGCGCATTGACGCCGAGGGATGGTCGTCGACAGCGAGGACGCTGATGCCTCGGGACACCAGCGCTGCGGCGACTGCGCGGCCGGTGACTGCGAAACCGACCACCGCGACCTTGGTGAGGTCGGCCGCGAGATCGCGATGATTGCTCACGGGATTGCATCCGGAAGACTCAGGAAGTCTGCGTAGTAAAGGCCCAGAGCCACCGCGGTGAAGATGCCGCCGATGATCCAGAATCGGATGATGACCGTGGTCTCCGGCCAACCCCTGAGTTCGAAATGATGATGCAGCGGAGCCATCCGGAAGATGCGTCGTCCAAACATGCGGAAGCTGCCGACCTGCAGAATCACTGACACGGTCTCCATCACGAACACGCCGCCGATCAGTGGGAGCAGTAAGACCGTGTTCGTGCTGAGAGCAAGTGCAGCCAGGCCGGCGCCAATGGCGAGCGAGCCCGTATCACCCATGAAGATGCGCGCCGGAGCAGCGTTCCACCAGAGAAATCCCGCACAGGCTGTCAGCATGGCTACCGCAACCACCGCTGTGTCGAGGAAGCTTTCGTCGCTGTAGATGGAGGTATGTCGGAAACCCCAGAAAGCGATGACGACATACGCCGCAAACGAGAGGATGGATGTTCCGGCAGCAAGTCCATCGAGGCCATCGGTCAGATTCACTGCGTTGGTCGTGGCATAGAAAATGACCACCGCGAAGATCACCCATCCGACGCGACCCAGTTCGATACCCGGATTGTCGAATCGGGTGAATGACAATGTGGTCTTCACATTCGTAAACACGAGCATCGACACCGCGAACCCGACCGCCACAGCAACAAGTCCGAGGGTCTTGGCCCGCTTGTTGAGGCCGAGGTTGCGTTCACGGAACACCTTGATGCCGTCATCGAGCAGGCCCACCAACCCGGCAAGCAGTATCGCCCCCACGCAGATAACGCCTCGACGGGTGTACGACGCATCGAAGAAATCGCTCACCAGCCAACCGAGTGTCGCGGCGCCGACGATCGCGACACCCCCCATCGTCGGAGTTCCCGCTTTCGTGAGATGACCGGCGGGGCCATCCTCCCGGATCGGCTGACCGATCCGTCGACGTTCAAGGATGCCGATCAGCACCCAGGTCCCGACGAGGGAGACGACAAGCGAAACGCCACCGGCGATGAGTAGCCGAATCACGAGTTCTCTCCCATCTCTTGCCAGACCTCTCGAACCACGATGCGATCATCGAATGAACTGACAGTGTCGCCGATGGTGATGGTCGTTTCGTGACCTTTCCCTGCGATCACCACGATGTCACCGGATTCGGCAAGACCGAGGGCAATCGCGATCGCCCGGCGACGATCCGGCTCCTGCTCGATCCGTGTCGCCCGCCGACGTGTCGTGCGAGTTGCTCCATCGATGATTGCTCCAATGATCGCTTCAGTGGACTCCGACCGCGAATTGTCGGCGGTCACGACAACCACATCAGCCCGCTCGGCGGCAACTGCGCCCATCGGCATTCGTTTCGAGTCGTCTCGATCGCCTCCACATCCGAAGACGACGATCACCCGGCCTCGGGCTGCATCGGAATCGACACCTCCCCCGACCACGCCAGCAGCAGCGATGAGTACCTGCTCCAGACCATCAGGCGTGTGAGCAAAATCAACGATGACAGCGAACGACGCGCCGAGGTCAACTCGTTCGAATCGCCCGGGCACCACGACAGGACGTGAGAGGCCAGTGACGACATCCTCCTCCTCGAATCCGAGGACGAGAGCCGTGTGTGCAGCGGCAAGTGCATTGCTCACGTTGAATGAGCCAGCGATGGGAAGGAAGACCTCGCGACCTCGCCACAGGAACAGCGAGCCATTGGCATCCATCCGGAGCGCATCGATCTCCGATATCGAGAAGCCGTAGGTGGGGATCGTGCTCGAGTCAGAGAGCAGTCGACCATAGGGGCTATCGAGGTTCACAACCGCCGCCTCGCTGAACGCGGCGGTGAAGAGTTGTGCCTTGGTCTCGAAGTACTGCTCCATGGAGCCGTGAAAATCCAGATGATCACGACTGAGGTTCGTGAACACTGCGACTCGGAACCGCGTGCTATCAACGCGGTGGAGAGCCAATGCGTGCGAGGACACTTCCATTGCGACCAGATCGACCGAGGTATCACGCCATTGTGCGAGTCGGCGCTGGAGATCGGGAGCCTCGGGAGTCGTGCGGGCTCCAGTGAGCGTGCCCATCACCTCCACACGACGACCTGAGGCTCCGACGATATTCGCCACGAGCTGTGCTGTGGTGGTCTTGCCATTTGTCCCGGTGACGCCGACGACAGCCATTGCCGCACTCGGATGACCAAAGAACATGGAAGCCAAAGGCCCCAGCGCGCGCCGCACGTCGCGGACGACGATCTGGGGAACGGGAAGGTCGAGTTCATGATCGACGAGGAGAGCGACCGCTCCGGCAAGGACGGCATCCGCGGCGAAATCGTGGCCATCGAAGTGTTGTCCCGGCACACAACAGAAGAGCGAACCGTCGACAACTGTCTTGGAATCGATGACGAGATCCGACACGACGCAGTCCAGAGAGTCGCCGGCATCAGTGGTCCCGACCACCGAGACGACCTCGCCCAGCGTGCTTTCCGTGCCCGCCAGGAGAGACCGAAGGTCCATGCCGGTCACCTCGCGGAGCCCGAACGCTGGAGGATCGTGGTGCTCGGCACGGTCACTCCGGCGTTCAGAGGAACAGCTGGTGCTGCAGGTGCACTTCCAGCGGTGAGGGCGCGAACCCGATCCCCGACCACGGTCGCAGTGGCCATCGCCGTGCGTGCCTCCGATGCCGCGTCCACCGGCGCGCCACCACGAGCGATATCCGTCGCGGCCGGGGCGATGCCAAGCCGCCGAAGTGCGAACGACCCAAGTTGCGAGAACACCGGTGCCGCAGTGGCACCACCGGTGTAGTCGCCAGCGCTGGGTTCATCGATCATCACGTACACGGAGAGTGCGGGTTGCTCGGCCGGCACGAAGCCCACGAACGTCGATTGGTAGCGAGTGATCCCGAACCGATCGAGGTATCCACCTCCGGGTTGGGGTTTGCGCGCGGTTCCGGTCTTACCAGCGGCGAGGTAGCCGTCGATCGCCGCGAGTCGTCCCGTGCCGTCAGCGACCACGTTGCGCAACATCAGATTGAGTACGTCGGCGGTGCCAGCGGAAACGACCCGGTGCGAGGCTCCGACCTCGGTCGGGTGTTCGGTGCCATCAGGATCGACCGTCGACTGGATGAGGTGTGGCGGCACATAGACACCGCGGTTTGCGATCGTGTTGTAGGACATCAGCATCTGCATCGGGGTGACGGCGATTCCCTGCCCGATCGCAATGGATGGGAGCGAGGTTCCGGAAAACTTGTCAGCGGCGAGCACCGCTCCCGCCGCCTCATTGGGGAACATCATCGTTGTTCTTGAGCCGAAACCGAATGATCGTTGAAACGCGTAAAGGGATTCCTTCCCGAGACCCTGGCCAATCTTGATCGTGCCGACGTTCGAGGAGTTCGTGAGGATGTCCGTCACACTCCAATCGACGGTGCCGCGTCCCTCAGCCTCACCGAACACTGCGTCGTGGACCTTGAGCGTGGGCGGAAGATTGAACATGGTCGATGGCGAGATCTGACCCTTCTCGATAGCGCCAGCGATGGTCACCATCTTCATGACCGAGCCGGGCTCATACTGAGTGGTGAGGGCCAGATTGTTGCTCGACACGAGCGGCTCGCCGGTGGTCGGGTCAGTGACGATGTTCGCGATGGCGAGGACCTCACCAGTGGCTGGAATGGTCACAATCGCCACGCCACCCTTCGCCTTTGTTGTACGTACCTGATCGGACAGGAGTCGTTCGGCCTCGAACTGGATCGATCGGTCGAGCGTGAGTCGTAGATCGCTGCCCTTCACAGCAGGCGTGAGACTGTGCTCGCCGACCGCAATGGTTCGACCCGAACGATCGCTCTCCAGCGACAGGAATCCCGGTGTGCCAGTGAGGACGTCTCCGTATTGGGCCTCAAGCCCGGAGATCCCGGCATTGTCGACATCCACGCCGCCAAGCAGCGAACGGGCGGAGAGACCAGCTGGGAAGTACCGCTCCTTCTCCTCGAGAAAGGCCACGCCCTGGAGCTTGAGTTCGCGCACCTTCGCGGCCAACTCGTCCGCGACCTCGACTGGCACCTTGCGGGCCAGATATGCGAACCGATTCGACATGGTCATCCGCGATTTCACCTCGGCCACGTCGAGGCCGAGGATCGGGGCCACCACAGCAGCCTCAGCGTCGGCGTCGGTGATGAGCTTCGGGTCCACGAACACCGAACGGGTCGGCCGGGAGATCGCCAGTTCCGTCCCGTTGCGATCAAGGATCGAGCCCCGGTCGGCGGCGAGGGTCTGTGTGCGGGTGCGCTGGGCCACGCCGTAGGACGTGTAGCGCTCGCGTTCGATGATCTGGAGATTGACAACCTTGTAGATGACAACCGAGAAGAGAAGGACGAACAGGCCGAGGAGCATGATCAGTCGTCGCCTCGGATGTGGTGGGGTCGCATGTCCGAATCGGATCGATCGCAGCTCGCTGCGCACGTGCAACTGCAGAATGATCGAACGCACTGTCTCGATCAGGGTCGGCGATGGTCCACCCGCTGGCTGCGACGCGGAACCGACCGAACCGACCGACCGGACAACACTGACCGGTCGAAGAGGACGCGCAGGGCGCACCGGTCGGGACTCACGGACCGGGCGGGGCGAACGCACTGAAGCGGTTGGACGCGATGAAATCCTGGTGACCCGCTCGTGGTCAACAGAAGACCGGGATCGGGCCTGAGGCATGAACTCCGGAGCATTCCAAGGAGCCGTCGGTGAGTCGGACGGCGGGTTCACCGAACTGCCGCTGTCGACGCGGGTGGTACCTCGGCAGCGCGGGCATCGTCATCAGCACGTGGTTCCAGATACACCGGGGTCGGCGCCGGGATCATGCCGAGAATCGCGGCAGCATCGCGGGTGACACGAACCGGACTCTGCAGTTCCGCTAGTTGGGCGCCGAGTTTCTGTGACAGGTCCTGCTCGTTGGCGATGTCACGATTGATCGAATCCAAGTGACGCTGTTGACCCACGATGTGGGTCGCCGAACCCGCCACCGCGAAAAGGGCGATGAACACGCCGGCCAGAATTGTTATAGCAACCCGCGCACGCATCGCCTTCCGGTGTTCTTCAACCACCGCCAATTCGGCACGACGACGAACGACGAACGGGCTCGCCGGTGCAACGGCGGCCGCTGACGAACGAAGATCGCTCACTCGGGCAGTCATCGACGAGCACTTTCGATGAGCTTGCGGGCGACGCGGAGGCGGGCACTCTCCGAGCGTGGATTGGCGGCAATTTCCTCGGCACCGGGAGTGAGTCCACCCCGTCGGATCAGCGCGATCTCGGCAACGGCTCCGCAGACGCATGGGAGTGTGGCCGGACAGGTGCACCCACCGGTTTCGGCTTCACGTAACACCTGCTTGACGATCCGGTCCTCGCCCGAGTGGTAAGAGAGAACTGCGATGCATCCATCGATCCCGATGGTGTCGATCGCAGCGCGCAGAGCAACGGGAAGCACCTCGAGTTCCGCATTCACCTCGATCCGGATCGCTTGGAAGGTGCGTTTCGCCGGATGCCCGCCGCGGCGTCGGGCCGGAGCTGGAATCGCGTCGCGAACAAGCTCGGCGAGTTCACCCGTCGTGCTCACGGGTCGGGCTGTGACAATCGCATGAGCGATTCGGGTGGCGAACTTCTCATCGCCGAAGTCGCGCAACACCCTGGCGAGGTCGCGCTCCTCGTAGTCATTCGCCACGATGGCCGCCGACAGCGACTGCGAGGGGTCCATGCGCATATCGAGCGGCGCATCGAGGCGATAGCTGAAGCCGCGCTCAGCGCGGTCCAGTTGGGGGGAACTGACACCAAGATCGAACAGCACGCCGACGACCAGTTCATCGGCCGGAAGTGTCTGTGCGACCGTGGCGAGGGCATCGAATCGGGCACGAGCAGTACGCGCCCTGTCACCGAATTGTTCGAGTCGGGCCGAAGCCGCCTCGAGTGCATCGGGGTCCTGATCGATCCCGAGCACCTTCAGATGGGAGTGCGCCTCGAGCAGAAGGACGCTGTGACCAGCGCCGCCGAGTGTCGCATCGATCACCCAACCGGCCGGCACCCGGGCGAACACATCCGTGATCTCGACAGCCATCACCGGGCGGTGGGCGAAATCTTCGGAGGAGTGTGCGTCCATGGCGGGTGTCGTCTCCGGAGGAGTCGATCGAGGGATTCGGGTCCGCTCATGAGCGGCCCCTCGGAACACGGTCGCCCGCCGGGATTTCTCCCCGGCTGGGCTCAACGGTAAGCGGGCGGAGTAAGGGCCTTCCATCGTGTGTTCCGAGAGGCTGCACAGGAGCGGACGTCGTATCGGTGCGAACGAGCGTCGGCAGGTGGGACGGTCCTTTCGTCGGGAGTAGAGAGGGGTTGAGGTCGAAGTGGTCATGACGGCGGGGTCACAGCCCGAGGGCGGTCACCGCTTGGATGAGTGAGTCGTCGGCGAGCTCGGTCTGATCGGTCCAGCGACCGGTCTGCCAGATCTCGATGCGGTCAATGGCGCCGATCACCACAGCATCACGGCCGAGTCCGGCGAAGTCTCGGAGTCGCTGCGGAATCGTGATGCGTCCCTGGGAATCGGGGCGGACCTCGTGGGCATTGGCAGCGAAAGCTCGAAGTGCCCCTTGGGGAACCTCGCCATTGCGAATGCGTTGGGTGAGACGTTCGGCCGCATCGGAGAAGCCCTCTTCGGTCCAGAGGCCAAGGCAGCGGTCCCACTGAGCGAGAAAGCCCCGGTCAGCCAACTGGGCGCGGAAGGTCGAAGGGAGGACGACTCGCCCTTTGTCGTCGAGCGAATGCTCGAACGTCCCCACGAACATGACAACCAGACCTTCCACCGGCCCCCCCTTGGAGCCCCACTGACCTGCACGATAGACCCACTTCCCCCCACCGTCAACCACTTTGGCCCGAATCTCCCGTCAATCACCCCGGTTGGGCACCGCCTGCCGGGGTACGGGCGCGATCGCTTGCCCCGGGGCATCCGGCGCGTAAAAGTGCGCAGATGGCCTTCCACCACATCGCCCTGGTCACCAACGATTTGGCGGCGACCCACCGCTTCTACACAGAGGCCATGGGTTTCACGTTGGCGAAGGTCGTCATCGGGCCGACCGAGAACCCGCAGGGCTGGGCCCGTCATGTCTTCTACGAGACCGGCGACGGACTCATGGCGTTCTGGGAACTTCATGACGACGCCCTGCCCACAGTCGATCCCGCGCTCTCCACCGGCATCGGTCTCCCGGGGTGGGTCAACCATCTCGCCTTCGCCGTGGGACCCGAAGGTCTTGGGCCGCATCGCGAGCGCTGGCTGGCGTATGGAATCGATGTGGTCGAGGTCGACCACGGGTTCTGCGTGTCCATCTACGCCAACGACCCCAACGGGACACTCGTGGAATGGTGCTCCGATACCCGTCCCCTCGACGAGCACGACCGTGCCGAAGCCGAAGCACTGCTGTTCGATCCCGCTCCCCGCCACGACCCGGCGCCCGACGTGACGGTCCACAGCGCATCGCAGCCCACGCTGCGCAGGACGGCCACCACCGACGGTGGCGATGCGCTCCGCCAACACTGAGACTTGGTACCGTCCCGCCGTGACCGAGGTCCTGCTCCATATCGGCCTTCAGAAGACCGGGACCACTTCGCTCCAGGAGTGGGCCTCGGCGAACAGTGAGTCTCTTTCCGCGCAGTGCGGCATCGACGTGTACCGGGGATTCATTCCAGGCTGGGAAACCAACCATTTCGAGTTACCGATGCTGAGTCAACGCCCGGAACGTCCGCTCTGGGTTCTCGATCATTTCCCGGAATCGCGCGGCGACCAGTGGCAACGCGACGCTCGAGCACACATCCGGAATCAGGTCGACTCCGGCGCGCGTTCTCTCCTCATCTCCTCGGAAGGAATGGCGAATCTCCGGTTCGATGACGAGGTGGAACGAATCGCCGAACTCCTCGCACCCCACAAGATCAGGGTCGTGGTCACGCTTCGCGAGCCAGTGGAATGGCTGAAGTCGTACAAGCTCCAGATGCTCAAGACCCAGATGGCACCGTCCGATGACCCAACCTCGTGCGCCTACATCGAACCTGACACCTGGCTGCTGGACTTCGACGGGCTCGTCACAACATGGCGAAGGGTGCTCGGAGACAAGAACGTGATAGTCCTCTCATACGAGAAGGCGCAGTCCGAGTTCGGGTCCACCATCCCCGCAATCATGCGAGCGTTCGGAGTCGATCCCGCTGCCCTTCCCGACGGGTGGGACCTGCGGGTCAACGTGACGCCCATCCCGCCCCGGTTCCTGCGCCTTCGCAAACTCATTCGTCGGGTCATACCCCGCTCTCCGGGGCCGGCCGCACAACAGCAGGAACCGGACCACGCGCCCGAGCTCTAATCTCAGGACATGACTGAACGCCAGAACATCTCATCGGGCTCCCCGTTCGAACCTGTGCTCGGCTACTGCCGTGCAGTGCGAATCGGCAACACCATCTCCGTGTCGGGCACTGGACCGGCCCGCGCCGACGGAACCGTCGACCCCGACCCTGAGGCCCAGGCGGCCCGCAGCCTCGAGATCATCACCGCAGCACTCGCCGAGGCCGGCGCCACTCCAGCCGATGTTGTCCGAACTCGCGTCTACCTCACCGATGCCGCCGATTTCGATGCCGTGGCGCGGGCTCATGGTGCGATCTTCTCCGAGATCAGGCCCGCCAACTCCACTGTGGTCGTGGCCGCTCTACTCAATCCCGAGTGGAAGGTCGAGATCGAGGCCGACGCGATCCTGAGCGACTGAAGTTCAGCGCTCAGCCACGAAGGGCAAGCGACCGCAGGAATGACTCGACAAGATCAGCGGCGCCAACATTGGTCGCGGGGCTGACACGTAACTGATCCTCACCAACCGTCGAACTCGCACTGGTCGGTCCCGTGAGTCGAGCGATCCCCGGCGCAAGCAGTTTCCGATGGAGATCTGGATCCCAGTCGAGCAGGGCGATCGTCTGGAACCTTGTGACAGCACGGGTACGGCGCTGGGAGATCCCGACGGTCTTGCCATCCAGTGAGACCTCACCGGGACCAAGACCGGCGAAGCACACCACCTCGGCCAGCGGTGGACGCAGCATCGCTCCACGATGAACGGCGGCTTCGTCAGCCCCCAACCCGGTGAACGCTGAGGCCCAGACCTCGCCGAGCCACAGCGGCGCCAACGAGATGTCATCGGTCCAGAGTGGGTCGCCGACCGGCAGCACGATGTCGATCCAAACACACGCGCCCGGACCCATGAGCACGGCCCCGCCGCCACTGCGGCGCCGAAAGGTGTCTATGCCGAAACGAACTGCGAGGTCGTGATCGACATCGGACTCCGGCTGTGAGGAGCCCAACGCGAGCGCCGGAGCGTCAACTTCGAAGATCCAAACCGATCGCTCATCAACCTTGTCCGGATCCAGCGCATGGAACTGCCGGGCGCTCCCCCGCTGCCGATCGATCTGCCACCCGGTCACGAGGGGAGGCTAACTCTCGGCGTCCTTCGCTCCGCCGTCGGCATCGAACCGGTACGGTCAGCCCATGACCAATCATCTCGAGGACCGAGTCATCATCGTCACCGGCGCCGGCGGCGGTTTCGGTCGGCAGATCTGCCAACTCGCCGCCGGACGAGGCGCTCGTGTCGTGGGCGCCGACATCGAAGCAACCGCGCTCGACACCACGATCGACGCCATCACCGCATCAGGTGGGGTCGCTATCGGCCGGATCACCGATGTCCGAAGCGCCCCTGAGATGGATGCACTCGTCGCCCATGCAGTCGAACACTTCGGACAGGTCGACGTGCTCGTCAACAACGCCGGGACGATGCCTCTCGCGTTCTTCGCCGACCATGCGCAAGCCCGCGAGGCCTGGGACCGGTGCATCGACATCAACTTCAAAGGCGTGCTCAACGGCATCACCGCAGTGCACGACCAGATGATCCAGCAGGGACGAGGTCAGGTCGTCAACATCTCGTCGATCTACGGCAATGTCGCCACGGTCGGCGCCGCGGTCTATACCGCCACAAAAGCGGCGGTGAATGTGCTCTCCGACACCCTGCGTGCTGAGTCGCAGGGTCGGATCAAGGTCACCAATGTTCGCCCCACCGGAGTACCCGGCACCGGCCTCGGATCCGGGATCATCAATGGCGCCGGGATCACCGGGATCCTGGGCCGGAACTTCGAGCAGTACGTCGAGCTCATCTCAGCAGCGATGAGCGACGAACTCCCACCCACGCGGACCGACCCCGACAGCATCGAGTACTGGGCGATCACCCCGGAGCAACTGGCCGAAGCCGTGATCCATGCGATCGATCAACCTTGGGGGATCTCGATCAGTGACATCACGGTTCGCGCGTCGGGCGATCTGTTCCTGTTCTAACAGTGCGCTACAGCCCGAGCAGCGGGCTGAACGCTCACGACCCCGACGTGACCTCGGGCCAGGCCCGGCACCAATGGAGATATGTGACGAGGTCATGCGGGTTGGGATCAGCACCATCTCCGCCATAGGCCGTGACCAACCGGAATCGGAGGTACGCCGGGTCGGGCAGTGGCAGGAACGGGGCTCGACGCCACCAACCCGGAGCTGCGAGGCGGGCGACCTGCCGCAGCGCGGTGACCCACAGCGAAGGGTGCCGCAGCACAGCGAGTGTGGCTCCGACGAGCCATCCCCAGCCCACAGTGGTGGTCGGTCGGTTCATGGAGTCGACAGTAGCGACCCGAGAGACCGGAACCCGACCGCGGCCGCACCGATGAGCGGCCCGTCGGCGCCGAGACTGGCCGGCACGATGCGAGTACCAGCAGCGAACTCAATGCGGGAACGAGCATCGATCTCTGCCTGCGCAGCTGCGAAGAACGGCGCACCGAAACCAAGCGCGACCGACCCGGCGACCACCACCAGTTTGAGATCGAGCAGGTTGGCCACCGACGACACGGCACGGCCGATGAGGAGGCCGGTCCGCTCGACCACAACTCGCGAGGCTTCGGCCGCCGGCGCGCCGGTGATTGCTGCGATTGATGTCCCCGAGGCTTCAGCCTCGAGACAACCGTACGCACCGCATCCGCAGAGGCGCCCATCAGGGACAACACAGATATGTCCGACATGGCCGGCGTTCCCATCGGCCCCGTCGAGCAGTCGTCCGTCGAGAACGATGCCACCACCGACCCCGGTGGACACAACCATGGCCATGTAGTCGCGCACTCCCGCCGCTGACCCCAACCAACCTTCAGCAAGAGCGAGTGCCTTGGCGTCGTTGTCGATCACCGTTGGAAGCTCGGTGTGCTCGGCGAGGCGACGGCGCAACGGGAACCCACGCCATCCGCGGATGTTGATCGGCGACACCGAATCATGAGCAGTCGACATCGGACCGCCTGATCCCACGCCGCAGACCTCTGCCCAAACGCCCAATCCGGCCTGCGCAGCGAGCACCTCATCAACGAGTTGGGTGAGAGCCGAGAGCAATTGTTCGCCATCGGCGTTTGCCGGGGTGGCGCATCGACGACGGAGGATTACCTCTCCGGAAGCTGCGACAAGACCAACCTCGAACTTGGTTCCACCGATGTCGACAGCGAGCGCAACGCCCGATGGAGAGGTGTGCACCTGTGAGTCAGTCGTCCTCGGGTCGGCGCAGTCGATCCTTGAACCGGGTGCCGGTGTTGCCGAGCGCATCACGCAGGCCTGCGTTCTTCATCGACTGGGTCATCTGCTGCACACCTGCTCGGCCAATGCGGCGGGCATTGCGCTCAACCGCGAGGGCCGAAACCAGCATGATCACGAATCCGCCGAATGCCAGCAGGAACGAGGTACCGAGGGTGAGGATAAGCACGGCGAGTCCGAGCACAAACCCCAAGAGTGACCAGCGCAGCCCGCGGGACGAATGGGTGTACACGGTGGTGTCGGCAATGTCGCGGGCCAGTGCCGGATCGGACTCGTAGAGCTGCTGCTCAATCTCGCTGAGGATCCGCTGTTCTTCTTCTGAGAGTGGCACTACCGGCACCTCCATCCGTTGTCGAGGGTGATCTCATTGATCACCTGAAAATCGCGTGAGCCGGTGAGTCCCCTGCCCTGAAGGACATTCTCACACGGAACCGGCCGGCGAACAACGCGAAGTGCTCAGTTCCGTGTGACAAGGGGGCGAATACCGCGAAGCAGGTCAGGTCCCGGGATCGGTTGGGCCCCACTGCTGGGCTCCCCGTTCCTTCGGACGGACGCCGCCGGGTGCGGAAACAGTTGCCGGGCCGATCGAATCTGCGCCGAAGCGGTCGCGGATCTCGTCCATGGCTCGGCTCGCCTGTTCCCATCCCGGACCATCTAGCGCCTCGTCGAGGGTCAATTGCCGTGAACCGCGATCGGTCAACCCACTCACCGAGACTCCGAGCAGCCGCACCCCCGGGGCGGGATCCACCTGTTCGAGCAGACCCCGGGCCGATCGCAGCAGTGCTGGAGCGTCGTCGATCGGAACGTCGAGAGTCTGCGACCTCGTGATGGTGTGGAAGTCCCCGAACTTGACCTTGAGGTGCACAGTGCGAGCGACCAATCCGCCCGAACGCAGACGCGACGCAACCGAGTCGCAGAACGCCACGAGTTCAGGATCGAGGGTGGCTCGGCTTCGATGATCACGAGCAAAGGTCTCCTCCTGTCCGATTGATTTGAGCCGGCGATCGGATTCGACAACGCGCTCGTCGTGACCATTGGCAAGCGCATGCAGGTGGCGACCCTGATTGCGACCGAGTGCGGCGACGAGGTTCTCGACAGGAAGATCAGCGAGATCACCGACCCGCAGCACACCCATGCGCCCCAGTTTGGCGAGCGTGGCCGGCCCTACCCCCCACAGCGCCTGCACCGGCAGGGGCCGCAGGAATCCAAGGGTCTCATCAGGTTCGACCACATGGACACCGGAACCGAAGACCGGACCTGAGGTCGATGCCTTCGGCTTAGCCGCCTCCGAAGCAAGTTTGGCAACGAACTTGGTGCCCGCCACGCCTACAGAACATGTGAGCCCGGTCTCGTCGAGCACTCTCGAGCGAAGCACCCGAGCGATCTCGGGAGCAGGGCCGAGCCGGCGGTGTGCGCCGGCGACATCCAGGAATGCCTCATCGAGCGAGAGCGGTTCGACCAGGGGCGTGATGTCACCGAAGATCCCCATCACAACCGAACTCACCTCGGCGTAACGGCGATGCCGGCCGGGCAGGAACACCGCGTGGGGGCATAACCGACGAGCCATGGCCGAGGACATCGCCGAATGCACCCCATGCGCTCTGGCCTCGTAGGACGCAGCGGCAACGACTCCCCGGTCGCCAGAACCACCAACCACCACCGGAACCCCGCGTAGTTCAGGCCGCTCGAGTAGTTCGACCGAGACGAAGAACGCGTCCATGTCGACATGGAGGATCGTGGCGGACGGGCGCTCGAATGGCCGGAGATCGGCGATCCGGTGATCGGTCACTCGCGCACGACGGTCAGCTCGGAGCCATAGACGCCATCGACGCGGTACGAGAACTGCCTGCTCCCCGACCAACGCTCGGCCAACCATTCGGTCACCGGTTCGACTACCCACCGGGCACCGCCCGCGAGATGCGTGGCGCAGCTGTCGGGATGAACCCATTCGGCGTGATCCACGATGCCGTCAGGATCATCAATGGAGAGGTCACCGCTCCAGTCCATCGCGATCCGGGCTTCAACGCGGAGCTTCCAACCCATATCGGGAGCCACAGCAGAGATCTCGTAGACCACTTCGGACCACCGTTCCACGACCAGCCCCGTCTCCTCGTTCACTTCACGAGTGAGTCCCTCGATGACCGACTCGCCCGCGTCGATCACACCGCCGGGCGGACTCCAGTCATGCGAACCATCGCGCCGCCGGTTGCGCACGAGCAGCACACCGCCCGGGCCCTCGATCACTGCTCCACCGACGACCCATTCACGCATGGCGTCAGTGTTTCAGGACGAGATGGCTTCGGGTTGACGCGATCGGCGACGCAGCACCCGATCGCGTACTGCCCACCAGGAGACCAGACCGAGGGCCTCGAACACGATTCGTCCCGACATCTTCGAGGTTCCGCGCTGGCGATCACTGAACCGGATCGGCACCTCGACGATGCGCCCACCCCGACCAGCGACGTTGTACGCCATCTCGATCTGGAACCCGTACCCATCGGCGGTGACCTTCGTCAGATCGATGGTGGAGAGCATCGGAGCGGCGTAGCAACGGAACCCCGCTGTGGCGTCGCGGACCTGAAGTCCGAGGACGAAGGCCGCGTAGCGATTACCACCCCGTGAGAGCCATTCGCGGTGCTTCGGCCAGTTCGGGATGGAACCGCCAGGAACGTATCGCGACCCAATAGCGAGATCGGCCCCGTTCGCGACTGCAGCGATGAGTTCGGGAAGTGCTGCCGGATCGTGCTGGAGATCAGAATCCATCTCGATGAGGGCATCGAATCCGTTCGCGAGTCCGTGGGCGAAGCCGGCCCGGTACGCCGACCCGAGCCCGGACTTCGATGCCCGGCGCAGAACGCTCACCTGTCCACCGTGGCCGGCGGCCCAGGACTCGGCCAACTCGGCAGTTCCGTCGGGACTGCCGTCGTCCACGACTAGCACCTCAGCATCAGGCACCGCCGCACGGACGCGATCGAGCACCTCTGCGATGTTCTCGGCCTCGTTGAACGTGGGGAGGATGACCAATGACTTCATTGCGGCAACTGTACGACCACCACGGGCCACCTTCGTGACATCGACGCACGCGCCATACGATGGGTAGATGTCCGATTCCACAGCAACCGGCGAACTCGAAACCGCGCTCCCCTCCGTTGGGGCGCGGATCATTGCCTTCGCCGCCATCGTGCTCGCTGGCATCGCCGGCGGATTCATCGGCTACGCATTTGTCGATCTGCAGACCACTGGCGATGCCGCAGTAGCCACAGGCATCGGCGCTCTCATCGGAGCGGTCGTCACGGCGGTGGGCACAGCCGTTGTCGTCGTCTTGACGTTGCGGGCGATGGGCGAATGGCGCACCATCAAAGAGCGCGATCCCGATGCTGAAGATCGTCGGTTCCCCAAGGGCGGCTCTGCCGCACAGCGAACCGCCCGCCGTGGCACTCCCAGGGTCCGTTGACCCCACCGTGCCACCCACCGTGCCGCCCACCGAACTGCAATCAGAGCTGCTGAGCCTCGCCATCGCGATCGCCGCCGACGCAGCGACGATCCTCGTCGAGGGCCTCGATCAAGCGCGAACCACCGTCGATACGAAGACCACGGGCACCGACATGGTCACCGAGATGGACCGGGCGGCCGAGCGACTGATCGTCGACGCGATCCTCGCTGCCCGACCCTCCGATGCGATTCTCGGCGAGGAGGGGACCGACCGACCGGGCACCACCGGTGTCCGCTGGATCGTGGACCCGATCGACGGAACCACCAACTATCTCTACGCACATGCCGGATTCGCGGTATCGATCGCTGCCGAGGTTGACGGGAACATCGAGATCGGGGTCGTGCACGACCCGCTGCACCAGGAAGTGTTCACCGCAGTACGCGGCGGCGGTGCGCAGCGCAACGGGATCCCGATTTCCGCGTCGAGCGAAACCCGATTGGGCCACGCTCTGATCGCAACCGGTTTCTCCTATGAACCGGATCGACGCAGACGACAGGCCGCCGTGCTCATCGAGATACTCCCCCTCGTGCGTGATATTCGCCGCATGGGTGCGGCGTCGGTTGATCTCTGCTCAGTGGCCTGCGGGCGCGTCGACGCCTACTACGAACGAGGTCTTCAGCCCTGGGACCATGCCGCTGGAGCACTGATCGCCCGTGAGGCCGGTGCCCTCGTCTCCAGTCTCAAGGGTGAGGAACCTGATTTCGAGTTCTGCCTCGCCGCTCCTGCGGCGCTCGCTGCACAACTGCGGCCGCTTCTTCGGGAGCACGGCGCCGGCTCGGCATGATCCACCGCAGGAATCCCCCCGAATTGACCGGCCAGCAGCGCCTCCATCGGGGAAGATGAAGGCTTATGGGAACCCGCATCCTCACCGTTGAAGACGACGAGCGCATCCGCACTGCGGTGAGGATGGCGCTTGAGGACGAGGGCTGGGAGGTCGAGGAGGCCGATACGGGCGAAGAGGCGCTCCAAGCCTTCACCCGTCAACCCGCCGATGTTGTACTCATCGACATCATGCTGCCGGGCATCGACGGCTTTGATGTCTGCCGCTCGATCCGCCGTGTCAGCGATGTCCCGATCGTCATGGTCACCGCACGGGCTGATACCCACGATGTTGTCGCCGGGCTCGAGGCCGGCGCCGATGACTACCTCACCAAGCCGTTCGCTCCGAAGGAGCTCTCTGCGCGCATCCGTGCACTGTTACGTCGAGCCCGACCCACCGAGGTCGGCGTCACTCATCTGCGATTCGGCGATCTCGAGATCGTGCCCGACGAAGGAGTTGTACTTCGCGCCGGAGTTGAACTCCACCTCACCAAAACCGAATTCCGCTTGCTGGTCGAGCTCGCTTCGGCACCCGGTCGAATCTTCAGCCGTGAAAGTCTGCTCGAGAAGATCTGGAGCTATGGCTATTTCGGCGATGGTCGCCTCGTCGACGTCCATGTGCGACGCCTGCGCATGAAGGTCGAACTCGATCCCGCCAACCCGCGCCATGTCATCACGGTGCGAGGTCTGGGGTACAAGCTCCAGCCGTGAACTCCATCAACCCGGAGATCCGCCCCGTTCAAGCGCGCACCAGGCCACGCCGGCGAGCCCGGATCATCGTTCCGGTGCGGCGACGATTCGGTCTCCGCACCCGGCTCACCGTCACCTTCGCCCTCGGTGCAGCTGTGCTCTCGTCGCTGCTCTCGGCCATCACCTTTGGTCTCACCCGCGAGAACCTCACAACCCAGCGTGAACGCAGCGCCGTCGAACGAGCAGCTGTGGATGCCGCACGCATACCAGCGCAGCTCCCCGATGTTCCGACGAATCTCGAGATCGAACAGTTGCTGCGCGATATCCCGCTCACCGATGGCGCTGCTGCAGCGCTCTCTTATCGCGGCCGATGGTTTACGACGAACACACAATCCTTCGGCAGCGACACCGTGCCCACATCCATCCAGTCCGCAGTCGACGACGGCGAGGCGATCAAATTGCACGCCAAGGTCAACGAAAAATCCTCGCTGATCCTCGGAGTTCCTGTACCTGCGCTGCCCGGCGGCTACTACGAAGCAGTCCCCATCACCGACCTCCAGCGAACTCTTGACCGACTCATGCTCACGTTGTTCATCGCTTCATTGCTCACAACGGCCGGCGGCGGCCTTGTCGGCTACTGGGCCAGCCGCAGAGTCTTCGCCCCCCTACTCGACGTTGGCACCGCCGCCGAAGCCATCGCCGGCGGGCGGCTCGACACCCGCCTCCCGGTGGGCGGCGACAGCGATCTTGACCTCATCGCAAATCCCTTCAACGAGATGGCGCAGGCCCTCGAAGACCGTATCGATCGAGACGCCCGGTTCGCCTCGGAGGTCAGCCATGAGCTCCGCTCGCCGCTCATGACAATTGCCGCCACCGTCGAAGTACTCGAGAACACCCGAGACGAACTGCCCGAACGAGCCCAGACCGCTCTTTCCCTGCTCGCAGCAGACGTTGATCGTCTTCAGCAGCTCGTTGAAGACCTCCTCGAGATCTCCCGGTTCGACGTTGGTGCCATCAAGCTGCACCTCGAAGATGTGCGAGCAGCCGAGATGGTCATCCAGGCTGTCCGGGTGCTCGGCGGTGGAGGTGTTCCAGTGCGCTTCGAGCCAGAGGTGGGCGAGGTCATGGTGCGAGTGGACAAACGACGGTTCGGGAGAGTCATCGCCAATCTGCTCGACAACGCCGAGCGTTATGCCGGCGGCGCGACCGCCATCACCATCGAACGGGTCCAGGAGTTGCTTCGGGTCTCAGTCGAGGATCGGGGCAACGGTGTGCCGATCGAAGAACGCGACATCATCTTTGATCGGTTCTCCCGCGGCGCTGAAGGCGGCAACCGATCGAATGACAGTGGCGTGGGCCTTGGTCTCGCACTCGTGGATGAACACGTCCGCCTGCATGGCGGACGCGTCTGGGTCGATGAGCGATTCGACGGTGAGATCGGCGCCCGATTCGTGGTCGAGCTCCCGATCATCGAACCCCCGGCCGACTCAGCGATCGAGACGCTGATCGAGCCGGTCAACCTCATGTGATCAGATAGGAAGATCCCCGGTGGCGGTTCTGGTCGAACCGTGGTCGCGGTAGGCGGAAATGGTTCGCTGGGCGATGCGCATCTGGTGGATCTCGTCGGCCCCATCAGCGAATCGAGCCCACCGGGCCTGCTGATACATATGAGCGAGCGGGGTGTCGGTCGAATACCCGAGCGCCCCGTGCACCTGGATCGAACGGTCGATGATCCGGTTGAGAGAGTTGGCCACGAAGTGCTTGGCCATCGAGACCTCAGCGGTGAAGTCCTCTCCCCGATCGATCTTGTAGGCGGCGTGGAGCACCATGAGCTTGCACTGGTAGAGCTCCATCGCCGAATCAGCGATCAGCCACTGCACACCTTGCTTCTCGGCGAGGATCGAGCCATGCGAGTACCGAGACAGTGAGCGGTCGACCATCATGTCGAGCGCAACCTCGGCCTGCGCGATCCAACGCATGCAATGTGCGAGGCGGGCCGGGCCGAGCCGGTACTGCCCGAGTCGATGTCCCTGACCACGGCCGCCGAGCATGTTGGCAGCGGGGATACGCAGATCCTCGATGCGGATCTCGGAGTGCCCGGTGGAGCCGTGCATCGTCTCGATCTGTCGAACCTCGATCCAACCCTCGGACGGGATGTCGACGATGAAGGCGGTATTTGCGGCCTGCGGGAGGTCCGGATCGTCCTCGGTGCGGGCCACGAGAATCGCGAAGTTCGCCCGATGGGCGTTGGAGATGAACCACTTGTGGCCGTTCGCCACCCACTCCTCGCCGTCCTGCACAGCATTGGTACGGATGAGGGTGGGGTCGGAACCAGCCACTTCGGGCTCGGTCATGGCGAAGCAGGACCACAGGCGACCCTCGCACAGCGGCCGCAGGTACTTCTCCTTCTGCTCATCGGTACCCCAATGCAGCAGCGTGTGCATGTTCCCCTCGTCGGGGGCCTGACAATTGAGCACCCATGGGCCGAGTCGGGTTCGACCCGATTCCGCCTGCACCATGGCGAGTTCGACATGGCCGAGCCCCATGCCTCCCCATTCGACCGGCATATGGGGAAGCCAGAGCCCGAGCTCCTGGGCCTGCCGACGCAGTTCGATCAGCTCGGTCACATAGGCCCGCCGGTCGGTCTCAGCAACATGATCAGCTTCGAGGCGCGCCTCGGTCGGAGCGACGACATCGGCGATGAAGGCGCGCACGCGCTGCCGGATGTCCTCGAGTTCGGGAGAAAGGCTGAAGTCGATACTCATGCGGACAGTCTGCCTCGCCGGCGCCACCGACGTAGCCTGCAGTCCCATGTCCGTCGTGATTGCTCTCGACGCCGGCACCACCGGCGTGCGTGTCATCGCTTTCAACCATGCTGGTCTCCCGGTCGCCGCTGCGTATCGCGAGTTTCCCCAATATTTTCCGCAGCCCGGATGGGTCGAGCACGATGCCGACGAGATCTGGTCGGCGTTCCTCGTCGTGATGGCCGAGGTGGCGGTTGAACTCGACCGCCTCGGCGAGAGCATCGCCGCCATCGGCATCACCGATCAACGCGAGACAATCGTCGTGTGGGATCGAACCACCCAGCGCCCTCTGCATCGGGCGATCGTCTGGCAGGACCGACGCACGGCGCAACGTTGCGAAGAACTCGAAGCCGAAGGAGCGCTCGAACTCGTCCGATCGCGAACGGGACTCGTCCTCGATCCGTACTTCTCGGGCACGAAACTCAAATGGTTGCTCACGGAGGGTGGCGTGGACCCCGGACCTGGTGTGGCTGCCGGCACGATCGATACCTGGCTGCTCTGGAAGCTCACCGACGGTGCCGTGCACGCCACCGACCCAAGTAATGCGTCCCGCACGATGCTCTACGACATCGTCGACGGCTGCTGGTCACAACAACTGTGCGATCTCCTCGGGGTACCGATGGACCTCCTGCCCGAGGTCCGACCCTCGAGCGGCCGATTCGGCACCACCGCAGCCACCTGCCCACTCGGTGCCGACATTCCGATCAGCGGGATCGCCGGGGATCAGCAGGCGGCGCTGTTCGGGCAGGCCTGCTTCGAGCCCGGTATGGCGAAGAACACCTACGGCACCGGTTCATTCGTGCTGATGAATGTGGGGACTGCGTGCCCGGAACCCGTCGATGGGTTACTCACCACGATCGCTTGGTCTCTTCCCGGCGAATCTGGTTCACCAGCAACCATCACCTACGCCTCTGAGGGCGCAATCTTCGTCACCGGTGCTGCCGTGCAGTGGCTGCGCGATGAACTGCGCATCATCGACTCCGCTCCCGAGATCGGCGATCTCGCCGCGAGCGTTCCCGACAGCGACGGCGTGGTTCTGGTGCCGGCATTCGCCGGGCTCGGCAGCCCATGGTGGGATCCACATGCCCGTGGCGCGGTACTCGGAATCACGCGTGGCACGACCCGTGCCCATCTCGCACGAGCCACACTCGATGCCATGGCACTGCAGACCCGCGATGTGGTCGACGTGATATCAGCTTCGTCCGGCCAGCAGATCACCACCCTGCGGGCCGACGGCGGCGCAGCAACCGACCTCGTGCTGCAGCTTCAGGCCGATCAGTTGGGCGTTGAGGTGCAACGACCACTGGTGGCCGAGACCACCGCACTCGGCGCCGCGTACCTCGCCGGTCTGGCTGAGGGATTCTGGCAATCACTCGACGACATCAGCGACAACTGGTCAGTCGATGCCGCGTTTCAGCCCGCCGCCGATCGAACTTCAGCCGATGCACTGCACGCCCAATGGTTGCGAGCAGTGGCCCGAAGCCGCGACTGGGCTTGAGAAATCCGATCGATCTGGGTCGGTCAGGGCTGCGTCCTCACCAACCCATTGACGGGTGAGCAAGACGCGACGCCACCACCTTCAGATCGCGAAACCTGGCATCAACGATCCGGGCGAGTGCCGCGACCTGCCTCCGCTCGCGGGCCCTGTAGGACTCTCCGTTGCGCCCGAGCACGAGTGCGTATCCGGCGGCCGGAAGCGGTGCCCAGACCACATCAGAGGGTCCGGTGTCGCCACCAGCAACCCGGGCCGAACTCTGACTGCCAGCAACGAATGCCGCCAGCCACCCGGCGCTCGGTGATTCACCTTCCGCGGTGACGACCTCTCCGGTCTCAAGATCGACGATCGCTCCCCACAACGCTCCGACAGTGCGTACCGCATGCGCACACAGTTCGATCACAGCGTCATCGGCAGTGGGTGCACCAACGAGCATGGCTGCGGTCTCGAGGGCGTCGAGCCTGGGATCGCGCAGCGTGACCTCGGCGGGGCGGATGCTCTCGACATCCACACCGTCCACCTGATGGATCTCTGCCACCAGGAGTTCAACGAGTGCCGGATCATCACTGGGAAGTTCAACCACGAGTTCGTCAATCACCCGCCCCGCCCCTCGCTCAAGGATGTCAATACCTGCGACATCGCCGCCGACTGCGCCGATCCGACTCGCAAGCGCACCGAGCGCACCGGGTCGATCCGGCATCCAGACTCGAAGGATGTAGGTCGTGGTCATGGCCGGGACGATACGGAACGATGGTGAACGCCATGTTTCGGCGGAACGACCAAGCGAAGAACGCTCGCCGTCGCTTCAGCGTGGTTCGAGGCGGGTGAGTGCCTTTCGGAGGTTGCGGACCGCCTGCTGGGTGCGCTGCTCGTTCTCGATCAGCGCGAACCGCACGAAGCCATCGCCGCCAGGGCCGAAACCGACACCGGGTGAGACCGCCACATGGGCCTCCTTCACCAGCATCGAGGCGAACTCGATGGAGCCCATATCGCTGTAGGCCTCGGGAATCGGTGCCCATACGAACATGGTTCCCTTGGGTGGTTCGATCTCCCAGCCAATGCGATGGAGCCCACCGCACAGGGAGTCGCGGCGGGTCTGGTAGATCTCGTTGACCTCGAGCGGGAAATCAGCGGCCTCGTTGAGCGTGACCGTGGCGGCGATCTGGATGGGCTGGAAGGTGCCGTAGTCGAGGTAGCTCTTGAGCTTGGCGAGAGCGGCGATGACATCAGCGCGGCCGAGCATGAACGCCACCCGCCAGCCGGCCATCGAGAACGACTTGGTCATCGAGTACAGCTCGACGGCGACTTCCTTGGCCCCCTCGGCCTGGAGGATCGAGGGTGGGCGGTAGCCTTCGAATCCGAGATCGGCGTAGGCGTTGTCATGCACGATGACGACATCACGCTCACGAGCGAAATCGACGACCTTCTGCATGAAGTCAAGGTCGACGCATGTGGTCGTGGGGTTATGGGGGAATGACATCACGATGACCCGCGGCTTGGGCCAGGAGTACTCCCACGCCTCACGCAGATTGTCGAAGAAGTCCGTTCCGGTGCCGAGAGGCACCTCGCGGATGTCGGCTCCAGCGAACAGCGGGCCGTAGATGTGGATCGGATACGAGGGGGAAGGCACCAGCGCCGCATCACCGGGCTGGAGCAGGGTCCACATGAGATGTGAGAAACCCTCCTTGGCGCCGATGGTGTTGATGACCTCGGTGTCGGGATCGAGGTCGACGTCGAAGCGATGCTTGTAGTAGCCGGCGATGGCCTCGCGAAGCTTGGGGATGCCCCGACTCGCCGAATAGCGATGGTTCCGGGTGTTATGCGCTGCTTCAGAGAGCTTTTCGACGGCAATATCGGGGGACGGGAGATCAGGGTTGCCGAACCCAAGATCGATGACATCCTCCCCGGCGCGTCGTGCCTCAACCTTGAGACCATCGATGATGGTGAAGACGTACGGGGGCAGCGACGTGATGCGACGGAACTCCATTCCCTCCAAGGTACCGGTTGGCCGGAGGCTCCTCGGACCTATCTGAAGCGACGCTGGGTGCTGGCCAGAAGTGCTGCGCCTATCGCTCCCGCCATCGGTCCCATTGAAGCCGCGGCGATAGGAGTCGGGCGATGAGCGCCGGCACCGAGAACCTCGGCCGGCAGCAGTTCGCGAACACGATCGAGATAGTGGTGGGATTGGTCAACCAGACCACCGCCGATGATCACCAGATCGGGATCAAGGATGTTGATGAGCGAGCCGATGCCGACAGCAACCCACTCGGCGAACTGCTCGAACACAGCGAGCGCGGTTCCGTCACCTTCGTCGGCGGCAGCGGTGACGTGCTCCCCACGAATCGCCGATGGATCACCGCCGGCGAGCTCCACCATGCGACTGGCCCCACTCGTCTCCCCTGCTCGACCCACCGCCTGCTGGGCCAGCCAGGCGAGTCCCGCTCCAGAGGCGTAGCGCTCCCAGCAGCCGCGGCGCCCACACGGACACAAGACCCCGTCACGACAAACGACCATATGTCCGGGTTCACCCGCGAATCCGTGCGCTCCGACCCGCAGGCGACCATCGACCATCACCGCCCCACCGATCCCGGTTCCGAGAGCAACCATCACGATGTCCAAAGCTCCTTGGCCGACACCCAACTCCGCCTCGGCCCAGAGCGCACAGTTGGCATCGTTCTCGACGAGCACCGGCGAACCGACGGCCTGCTCAACACGATCCTTCAGCGGCTGATCAACGGCGCACAGGAGGTTGGGTGCGCCCCGAAGCACACCTCCGCGATCGACCACACCGGGCACCCCGATTCCGATCGTGGAAACGGTGTGACCGCGGCGACCAGCATCGGCCCGCAAGAACTCGATGACGTCACGGAGGGAGTCGACGACATGGTCGACCGTGTCCGGCGTCGCTGAGCGGCGAACCGCAATCGGTTCCCGGGGATCGGAGGGATCGAGGATGACGCCGAGGATCTTGGTGCCGCCGACGTCGATCCCGAGATGTAGGTCGGTCACGAGCGAGACGCTACAGAGTGCGGCGCTAGTACCGCAGCAACGCACCAATGCGACCGAGAACATCGAGATCGGCACTTGCGACGCAGACCTCGATCGCGCAACCGGTACGCAGGGCGGTGTCGACGATCTCGTGAACAATGTCGTCGTGGTGCGTCATGCCGACACCGTCAACGGCACAGTTCGGACCTTTGCGGGCCAGTGAGCCGCAGGCCGGACAACGCCAGCCCGACTCGGCGAATCCCTGCGAGACCAACAGGGTGGCGACCCGACGCTCGTTGATGGCGGTGATCGTGTCGACGAGGCCGGCGACACCTTTGGAATGGGTGCCTATTGAGTCGCGCAGGCGACCGACCAGCCGGGCCTCCTTCTCGAGTTCAAGTCGATGCTCGATTTCGAGAGCCGAGGCGCAGATCTCTTTATCGGTTGCACCTACACCGAGCGCGATTCGAGCCGTGAGGCGCTCGCGGAGATACGGGTGCAACGAAGCGACGGTGGCGGCATACACGTCGTCGGTGCCTCCTACCGAGAGATGAGCGAAACCCCTCTCCTGGAAATGCCGGAACGCGACCTCAACCGAATGACGCAGATGCTGAGCGACAAGTTCATCGGTGTGGTGCTGCTCGCGTTCGCGAGCGCCACGACTTGCTTCGTCGCGAGTGTCATAGTCGCGCGGCAGCGCCTCGAACAGTTCGGCCCGTTCGATGAGTTCGCCGAACTGGAACACGAACATCCGCGCCCGCTGCTTGTCGACGAGCAGGATCCCCAGGGGCTCGAGTTCATGCACCAACTGCTCGAGTGGTTCGACCGCTGGCGCATGGTTGAGCGCGACCTGGTTCGAGACGGGGACCGGCAACGCAAGCACCTGCCAGAACTGCTTCTCCACGCACGAGAACATGGCGAGACCACGAACTCCCGATCTGTCGAATCCGCCGCGCACGTAGTTCGAGATCACGTCGAGGTCCGCCCGGGATGCGACGAGCTCCTCGGAGCCGGTGAGGTCGCGGAACAGGGCGTCGAGACGATGCTCATAATCCTGCGGTCGGACCTGACGGCGACCATCCACATCGAGATAACAACTCACAACAGGCGAACCTGAACTTCGAAATGCAGCGAGTTCCCTGATGGCGGTCTCGGTGATCACGGGCATGGCGCCTCCTGAAGATTCGGTTGTGATTTCGACTGTACGTCGCGATCAACCCAAATGCTCGGAGTCCGGCAGATCTGTGCGAGAACCCTCCAACGGCGTAGGGCCCGGAGTGTTCAGTCCTCGTCGACCGGTCGGGGTGAACCCTCGACCCGGGCCTTCAGCTCTGAGAGCGCGGTCTTGATGATGCGCCCCTCGGCCCGGCGCTTGACGAACCCGGGGATCGGGTAGACCAGATCGACCGCGAGTTCGTATTCGACATCGGTGGCTGATGAGCCGTCGGCAGCTGGGGTCAGGACGTAGGCGCCATCGAGCTCACGCGGCAGATCACCGGTGACGAGGCTCCAACTGAGGCGGCCCGGAGCTGCCGAATAGTCGTAAGCCAACTGATACGTGGTACTGCGACCCATGGCCGCGGCACGGAATTCGACCACGGTGGCTCGACCCTCGGAATCGGACTCGACCACATGGACCTCTTTGAGGTCGCCCGCCCATTCGGGGTAGGACGCGAAGTCGATCAGGGTGGCGAAGCACTTCTCGATCGTTGCATCGATCCGGATTCGTTCCTTGGCCTGTTCCGACATCGGACCCTCCCTCCGGGCACCATGCCCGACAGGAGCGACCCTACTCCTTGGGATCCGCGGATCCGGGACCCTCTGCCTGACCGGAGCGCCCACGATCGAGGCGCGGATCGAACTCCCGTTCCGGGAACGAGCCGTAGGCCGCGACCCACAATCCGGTGAGACCGAGCGCCCACATCGGGGCCACCACGCCGAACGCCAGAGCGGTGTAGACGTGGGTCGAGGCAACGATTATCGAGACCACGGTCTGCACGATGAGTGCACCGACGAGTCGAATTCGAACGGGACGCGGAGCGCTGCCGGCACCGAAGAAGAGTCCGCCGACACCGATGGTCTCGCTGCGACTCCGGTCGACGGCCCGCAGGAATGCCAGCGCGAACACGAGCATGCCGAACGCGAACTCGAGGAGAGAGATGGCGACGTAGGCAACCATGAACCCGTCCATGAAGACTGCCGCAAGCAAACCGGCGAGCACGAACAGCGCCGTGCCGGCCAGTGCAAGCATCACGATGCCGCCGCCAGCCACTGCATCCGAGGATTGGTCTGGGTCCGTGAGATGAGAATCGTTCATCAGTGATCTCCTTGCTGATCGAGCGCTGCCTGCAGTTGTCCGGCGAGTTGGTCGTAGGTGAATCCATGAAGCACGCGCTCACGAGCGGCCTGACCGAGCATGGCGCGCCGCCCGGGATCATTCATGAGTCTGTCGATCGCAGCGGCAACAGCGCTGACATCGCGTGGATCATCGAGGACGAGTCCGGTACTGCCATCGAGAACAGCTTCGGCCGCTCCTCCGCTGCGGCCTGCGAGCGCGGCCACACCGGCACTTGCGGCCTCGAGGAACACGATGCCGAACCCCTCCTGTTCGAGGCCAGCCCAGCGGTCCCGGCACAACATGGCGAAAAGGTCGACAGCGCCGTGGAGTTCGGCCAGTTCATCGTCGGGCACCCGGCCGAGGAAACGCACCGGGCTCGATCGCTGTTCGGCCCGACGCTCGAGGCGACGACGATCTCGACCAGAACCGGCGATAAGCACCTGCAGTTGCGGATTGGCCGGAGCGAGAACCGCGGCGGCGTCGATGAGCGTGTCGAAACCCTTGCGGGGAACCAATCGACTCAGCCCGAGAACCGCGAAGCTGCCCGGCGCCAGCCCGAGGCGATCGCGAACGGCGGCGCGGCGCTCATCGGCGAGTGGACGAAACCGATCGGGGTCGACGCCCGGCGGGATGATCACGGTGGGCAGGGCGCGACCGGCCGCTCGCTCGGCCTCGGCCGCGGGATATCCACCGGCTGCGATCACGATGCGTGCATCGCGCAGAACGCCGGCGAGTAACTGACGGCTGACAGGCAGCCGACCGGGCACCGTGATCTCGGCCCCATGCAGAACAACCCCGTACGGACGCTCGAGGCGCGGGCCGAGGTGCCCGAGCGGAAGCGCGGGGTCGAGTAGCACGAGATCAGCATCAACCTCGGCGGCGAGCGAATCGATACGACGAACCAGGGCGGGCGTCGGAAGAAGCACCCGGGCCCGATCGCGTTCCACGCGGATCGGTTGCGCAGCGTCGAAGGCCTGATCACCCGAACGCGGCGTGGTGAGCACAGTGGTGGTCTCCGGAGGCAGTCGCCGCCAGAGCTCCCAGAGGTAGGACTGGATACCGCCCACCTTCGGAGGGAAGTCGTTGGTAACGAGCAGATGCTTCATCGATCCAGCCCCGAGTTGCTTCGAAGATCCAGACGATCGAGCGCCCACCGGGCATGTTCGGCGAGCATGACGTCGTCCGAGAGTGCGCACTCCCCAAGCGAAGCACGCACTCGCGTATCGCTCGGGTCGGCGACATTGCCGAGGGCAACGATGGCGTTGCGGCGCAGATGGCGGGGATCGCGTCGGGCGATGTACCAACGTCCATGACGGGCAAGAAGCTGCTCATCATCGGAGGCCAACAACTCGAGGAGATCGACCTGCGAACCAGCTGCGTCGACCACGAGTGCGGCCTCCGGTGAGCGTCGACTCGGTGGGCAGACCTCCTGGCAGTCGTCGCATCCGTAGATGCGATCCCCGAGTGCAACGCGGAACTCCTCGGGGATGGAACCCTCAGCCTGCACCAGCCACGCGAGACATCGGCGAGCATCGACCACTCCCGGCGCCACGATCGCGCCAGTGGGACACGCGTCGATGCAGCGGCGACAGGTGCCGCAACCGTCGTCAACCGGTGAGGACTCATCGAGAACTGCGTCGGTAACGACCGAACCCAGCAGCACCCAACTGCCATGGCCGGGTACGAGAAGGTTGGCGTTCTTGCCGAACCAGCCGATGCCGGCACGATGCGCTGCCGCCCGATCGACCAACGCGTTGTCGTCAGCAACAATGCGGGTGCGATATCCGGCCCTTTCGAGTTCAGCGGCCACCCGGGCGAGTGCCTCACGAAGGTCTGCGTAATGGTCACGGGTGGCATATCGAGCGACCCGCCCGTTCGCTTTCTCGATGCGATCGTCAGGATTCTCCGCCTGCTGATGATCCCCACCCGGATACGGCCACGCCCCCACCACGAGAGATGCGGCTCCTTCGAGAAGCGCACGCGGCTCGGTGGATCGATCGGGATTGCGATAGGTGAACTGCATCGTGCCGTTGAGCCCGAGGTCTCGGCGTTCCCATAACGCCGAACGTGCCTCAATCAGCGGCTCGACACCGGTGACACCGAGTGCCACCAGTCCCGCACCGAGGCCGACCTCGCGCAGTTGCTCGACGGATACGGTGGCAGAGGGTGGCACACACCCATCGTCGCAGACCGCAGCGGGTTCAGCTGATACGGCGGCGATGGCGCAGTTCGGGAACCAGACCGGACTCGGAGAGCATGCGCAGCGCCCGGTACTCCCCCACGTCGACCACGAGGGCGTCGCCGGGCTCACGGGAGCAGATGAAGGTGACCACGCAGTCGGAACAGGCATCGGTGTGCTGCATGACGCACTGATCGCAGTCGATGGTGAATGACCTGCCTGGATCGGTGCCTGGAACGGTGCCGGCGAGGTCGGCGGGAAGGGAACGGGGATTCTCCATGACGCAAGTGTGCTCACGGGGTGTGACAGCGCTCTCCGACCAGCGACAGCAGCGCACTACCATCACCCCATTGAAGAACCATCCGGGGGGATGACCATGGAAGTCCATGTCGACGCACCGACGCGCATCATCGGCCGCCTGCACCGCACCGAGCCCGACGGCACCAGGGTGTACCTACGCCAATGCCCGCTCTGCGAGTGCATGTGCGGCCTCGAGGTGTCAGTCGACGCCGACGACCATGTGAAGCTCATCCGACCGGACCGCGAGGACGTGTGGTCGAAGGGATTCATCTGCCCGAAGGGCACCACCCTCGGCAAACTGCACGAGGATCCGGACCGCATCCGCACCCCCATGATCCGCGAGGGCGACACCTGGCGTGAGGTTTCCTGGGACGAAGCCTTCGCCAAATGCGAGGAACTCATCCACGGTGTACTCGCCGATGGCGGCATCGAAGCAATGACGGCGTTCATCGGCAACCCTGCCGGCCACTCGTTCAGTCTCAGCCGGTTCGGCGCACTACTCATGGGTCAGGCCAACTTCCCCTCTATCTATTCCGCGGGAACCGTCGATCAGTGGCCCAAGAACGTTTCGTCGGTGCTGATGTACGGGAACATGTGGAAGATCCCAACAGTCGATATCCGCCGCACCGACCACTGGATCATCATGGGTGGCAATCCCCAAGCCTCCGGCGGCTCGCTGCTGGCCTGCCCCGACCAGCTCGCCGAGATCGACGCCATCCGCGCCCGAGGCGGCAAGGTCATCGTCATTGATCCCCGTCGCACCGGCACCGCCGATCACGCCAGTGAATGGATCCCCATCCGCCCCGGGACCGACGCCGCGCTTCTGCTGGCCATGGCCAATGTCATCTTCACCGAAGATCTCTTCACCCTCGGCGCGGTTGAGGGCAAGGTGCTCGGCGTGGAACAACTACGTGAGGCGGTCACAGAGTTCACCCCCGATCGCGTGGCCGAGTTCTGTCATGTCCCTGCCGACACCATCCGTCGGCTCGCCCGCGACTTCGCGGCAGCAGAGCGCGGTGGCCTCTATGGGCGCATCGGTCTGTGCAATCAGGA
>WLCQ01000130.1 GCA_009705225.1 Actinomycetota bacterium
AATTTCACCGACCCGGCTACCGCATGGAACTCGACGAACACGCCAACTTCACCGTCCACGCACCGAAGGGGTGGACACGAACCACCACACCCACAGCCACAACCACGCGACCCACACACCAACCAATCACCGAGCTGTTCCGCGAATGAGCATTCGACTCCTGAATCTTCACCATCTGAACCCGAGGCCACGAGGACCCTGACTACCGCCGACTGCATCGCCCGATCGGAGGGAGATCTGCGGTCTTTATGGAGATCTTCGCCCCGATGTGGTCTTCTCTTGCCATGTCCACCGAATCGCCCTTCCCGTCCTCGCCCGGTTCCAGCCCCGATGCCGAATCCGGAACGGTCCCCGGATCAGTGCCCGGATCTGTCCCCCCGTCTGTTTCGGAGTCCCCCGCTGGTGCGCCCAGCAATCAGATCAATGAAGCAGCGATGCTCGAAGCGGCGCTGTTCGAGATGAAGAAAGTCATCGTCGGACAGGACCGAGCGATCGAGCGTCTGTTCGTAGGTCTGATCGCCCGCGGCCATGTGCTGCTTGAGGGCGTGCCCGGTCTGGCCAAGACGCTCGCCGTCGAGACCCTCTCCGCAGTCATCGGAGGCACGTTCAACCGCCTGCAGTTCACGCCAGACCTGCTGCCCGCCGACCTTGTGGGCACTCGAATCTTCCGATCCTCCAACGAGACCTTCGACATTGAGTGGGGCCCGGTTTTCGCAAACATCGTTCTGGCCGATGAAATCAACCGCGCCCCTGCCAAGGTGCAGTCGGCCCTGCTCGAGGTAATGGCTGAGCATCAGGTCTCGATCGCCGGCACCACCCGCAAGGTCCCCGAACCGTTTCTCGTCCTCGCCACGCAGAACCCGATCGAGAGCGAGGGCGTCTACCCCTTGCCGGAGGCTCAGCGAGACCGATTCCTCATGAAAGTGGTCGTCGGCTATCCCACCGCCGCCGAGGAGGCACAGATCGTCTCCCGCATGGGCGTGCGTCCTCCCCGGGCCGAACAGGTGCTGTCGCTCGAGGATCTCGTGGCACTTCAGGAAGCCGCCGACGCCGTTCATGTGGCCCCGGCAGTCGCTGATTATGCCGTTCGCCTCGTACTCGCCACCCGTGAACCCGCGGCGAATGGTCTGCCGGAACTGGCTGAGCTCATCCAGTGGGGTGCCAGCCCGCGGGCCACTCTCGGGCTGGTCGCCGCCGGTCGTGCACTCGCACTCATGCGGGGCCGCACCTACGTGCTGCCCCAAGACATCTTCGACGTCGCTCCCGACGTACTTCGTCACCGTGTCGTGCCTTCCTATGAGGCGCTCGCCCAGGGGCTCGCAGTCGAGCAACTCCTTGCCCGACTGCTTTCCACCATCCATGCACCGGTCGTGGCACCCTCCCAGGACCCGACCGCAGTCTCCTCCCGGTGAGTCAGCGCACCCCCACTGCTCCGAGCATCACCGGCACACCAGCGGCTGAGGTGCTCCGACGCCTCGAACTGAGCGTCACCCGCCGGCTCGATGGTCTGCTCCAGGGCGACCACCGCGGCCTCACCCCCGGACACGGCACCGAGCCCGGCGACATCCGGGCGTACCAACCCGGCGACGACGTGCGCCGGATCGACTGGAACGTCACTGCTCGCCTCCGCGACCCCCATGTGCGCGACACCATCGCCGATCGCGAACTTGAGACCTGGATTCTCGTTGACTCATCCTCCACCATGGCGTTCGGCACCGCATTGTGTGAAAAGCGCGATCTCGCACTCGCCGCTGTTGCCGCAACCGGATTCCTCACCAGTCGCACCGGGAACCGCGTGGGAGCGATGACCCTCGCTCCCTCCGGTGCATCGGTGCCGATCCCGGCTCGGTCCGGCCGGGTTCACCTACAGGCGCTCACCCGTCAGGTGCTCACCGCTCTCAGTCACCCCAGCGAGGGTCGGGCTGATCTCGCGCTCGGTCTCCGTCGCCTCGCGGCCACAGCGAAACGACGGGGCCTCATCGTCATCGTCTCCGATTTCCTCGGCCCCGACGACTGGAGCCATTCGATGCGATCGCTCGCGCTTCGCCACGACGTTCTTTGCGTCGAAGTACTCGACCCACTTGAGGTGGCGCTTCCCGATGTCGGAATGCTCACGGTGCGCGATGTCGCAACTGGCGCGGAACTCGACATCCCCACCGGCAATGCGAAACTGCGACAGCAGTACGCCGATGCCGCGGCTGCACAACGAGCCGCCATCGCCAACAACATCCGTCGCGCGGGCGCCGACCATCTCCAGTTGCGCACGGATCGCGACTGGCTGCTCGATCTCGCTTCATTCGTCTCCGGTCGCCGCGACCGTATCGACGCCCAGTCCCGCGCCGCTGCGCACGGGTCAGGCGACGTCGGCGCTGTCAGCACCGGTCCCACTGCAGGAGTCCCCCGATGAACGGTCTCACCTTCCTGTCGCCCTGGCGGCTGCTCGCGCTCGTCGCGGTCGTAGCACTGGCGATCACGTACGTCGTCTTCCAACGTCGGCGTTCGCAGTACGCCGTGAGGTTCACAAATCTCGAACTGCTCTCCTCGGTCATGCCGAAGAGTCCCGGATGGCGCCGCCATCTTGCGGCCGGCGCGCAGCTGCTCGCAATCACTGCCCTCGTGCTGGCGTTCGCCCAACCCGCGCATGACATCAAAGTCCCTCGAGAGCGCGCAACCGTCATGCTCGCCATCGATGTCTCGCTCTCGATGGAAGCAACTGACGTGAAGCCGAGTCGGATCGAAGCCGCCAAAGCAGCGGCCACGTCGTTCCTCGACGATGTCCCACCCAAGGTCAATGTGGGGCTGGTCACGTTCGCTGGTACGTCCCGAATCGCCGTGGCGCCCACCACCGATCGTCGAGCGGTGGCCGACGCCATCGCCAAGGCCGAACTTGATGATGGCACCGCGATCGGCAACGCCATCGAGAGCAGCCTCGACGCGCTGAACTCGATGCCGCCGGCTCCCGATGGAGCCCAGGTTCCGGCAGCGATCGTCCTGATGTCCGATGGCACCACCACGATGGGCGTACCGAATCAACGAGCCATCCAGGACGCGATCAAGGCCCAGGTTCCGGTGTCGACCATTGCCTTCGGCACGGAAGGGGGCACGGTCACCATCCCGAACACTGGTGAGGTCGTCCCGGTTCCCGTCGATGCGCCGTCCTTGGCCAAGATCGCCAAGGCGACCGGCGGACAGACCTACGAGGCCGCCACCCAGGGACAGCTCTCCGATGTGTATTCGAAGATCGGTTCCTCGATCGGGTATGACACGACGATCTCCGCGCTTACCCAGTGGTTCGTGGCATTGGCGCTGCTGGGGTTCATCGTGGCCGGCGCACTCGCACTGGCCTGGTCGAACCGACTTCCGTGAGCAAGAGACTCAGCTGCTGCTGACCTTTTCGCTGACCACCTTCGAGGAACCACCGGGCTGCATCGACACGCCGTACAGACAGTCGGCCGCTTCCATCGTGCGCTTCTGATGACTGACGATCACCAACTGCGCCTCATTGCGGAACTCAGCGACAAGTCCGAGGAATCGATGCAGGTTGACATCGTCGAGCGCAGCCTCGACCTCGTCCATGACATAGAACGGCGAGGGGCGGCTGCGGAACACGGCGAAGAGATACGCGAGTGCGGTGAGTGACCGCTCGCCACCCGAGAGCAGCGAGAGCTTGCGCACGTTCTTGCCCGACGGCTTGGCCTCAACTTCGATGCCGGTGGCCAGCAGGTTGTCGGGATCGGTGAGCTTGAGTCGACCTTCGCCACCGGGGAAGAGCGTGGAGAACAGTGCGGTGAAATTCGTGGCCACGTCGGCGAACGCCGCGGCGAACACATTGACGATCTCGCCATCGATCGCCCGGATCACCTTGGCCAGTTCGCGTCGGCTCTCCTTGACGTCCTCGAGTTGCTTCTCCAGGAACTCATGGCGTTCCTGCAACGCCTCGAACTCCTCGAGCGCCAGCGGATTGATGGGACCCATGATGCGGAGGTCACGCTCGAGATCACGGGTACGAGCCGCTGCCGTGACACCCTCGGCGAGTTCCGGGCATTCAGCGGCGATGGCGACATCGGGTTCGCAGTCGAGGTCGCGACGCAGCGCCTCAACGGCTGCCTCAATGCGCATCTCGGTCTCCGCGAGTTCGATCTCTGACCGCTGCAGGCGTTCACGCTGTTCGGCGAGTGAACGCTCCTCTTCGGCCCGGCGACGACGTAGGCCGTCGAGCGTGGACGCCACTTGGCGCGCCGCTTCGGACTGTCGACGACGTCGCTCACGGAAGTCGGTGAGTCGCGCTTCAATGATCTGGGATCGGGCCGCAACCAGCACGGCCAAACGGTCGAGGGCAACCTGGGTGCGATCGAGTTCGAGACGACGGGTCTCTGCCGCCGCCCGTTCGGCGGCTGCACCTGCGAGTCGTGATTCGACCTCACGGAGTCGTCCGGCGAGGAAGAGCCGGCGCTCGGTGACAGCGACCGTGCGAACCTCAAGATCGCTGCGACGCGAACCCACATCGGAGGCTTGGCCCTCGAGACGAGTTCGTGCCTCCGACATGCGTCGGGCGGATTCGGCCAGTTCGCTCTCGGCCGCCTCGAGCTCGGGAAGCTGCTGTTCGAGTTCGGTGATCCGATTCGCCTCACGGGCGACGCGCTCGGTGAGTTCGGCGAGGTGACCCTGCAGGGCGTCGATCTCGGTGGCGGCATCGCGTCGCTCGGTCTCGACCCGCTGGAGGCGATCGCCAGCAGCGGTGAGCCGGGAATCGTTCTCGTCAAGCTGGCGAGTGAGCGCCTGCTCGGCCGAACGGGCATCGGCCAGCTCGACCCGCGCGGCTTCGAGCTCGACAGCACTCAGAGAAGCAACGGCGGCAGTGGCTTCGGCACGTTGCTCGGCTTCAGCGAGGGCTGCACCTGTCGCACCCGAACCCGAAGCTCCAACCCGCCAACCGCTCACACCGAAGCGATCGCCGGTGGTGGTGACGACAATGGCTGACGGATGGGCCAATGAAACATCGACGGCTTCGACCCAGCCACCCTGCACGACGACCGCAGCACCGACGAGGGCATCGAGCAGCGGCTCGACATCAGCCCGGCGGGCCCGCACATGCGGCCGCACCGGTTCGCCCTGCGAAGGAAGCGGCGGAGAGGAATGTGAAGCACCGAGCGCCAGCACGGCGCCGCTGAGCTGCTCACCATGGAGCGCTTCGAGCGCGCGGCGACCAGCATCGACGCCATCGACCACCACGGCAGCGAGAGCTTCGCCCGCCGCCGCTTCGAAAGCTGACTCCCATCCGGGATCGACGTCGACGAGATCGAGCAGGGTGCCGAGAACTCCGCGCACTCCGCTGAGTCGCTCGGTGCCGGCCGCGGAACGGGCTTCGTCAAGCGCAAGCGCAAGCGCCTCGGCCCGGGCCTGCCATGCATGATGATCGCTCTCGGCGCTGCGATGGTCGGATTCAGCGACCTCAACAGCACCGGTGGCCGCAGCCACGCGGGCTTCGGCCAGCTCCATCGCCTCGACCAGCGGCTCTTCGGCGGCTTCGGCCTCGGTGAGTTCGGTGCGCAGGCGAGCAGCTTCGACCGCCCGCTCCTCAGCCTTGGTGGCCAATGACGCCGAGCGTGATGCAACGCGTTCACGTTCTTCGCGGCCACGATCAGCTGCGGCCCGAAGGGCACCGAGTTCGCCGCGCATCTCTGCTGCGGCGCCGGTGGGTGCTGAGACTCCAGCTGACCATTCAGCTTCGAAGGCAAGACGTTCGGCAGCGAGCGCCGATTGCGCAGCGGCCAGCTCGAGAGTCATGGGTTCGAACTGCTCAGCCTCAGCTTCGACGGCAGCGAGTTCGCCGGCCAGACGAGCCGACTCAGATTCGAGCGAAGCCACCACACCCTGATCGACAGAGGCACCGCGGGCACGCTCGACGCCACGCCGACGCTCGGCGAGCACGGCGCTCAAACCGCGGGCTTGCTGGAACAACGATTCGTACTGGGCCAGTCCGTCGCCCACATCATCGCCACCCATCGCAGTGAGCTGCGCCTCGGTGGCCATGACCTGTGCATCGAGTTCGGCGAGCGCGAGTCGCAAGCGTTCGTCGGTCGCCACAAGTTCGGCGCGGCCCCGCGTTCCCTGCTCGAGGCGGGTTCGTAGACCATGGAGTTCGCGTCCGGCGGTGAACACTCGCAAAGCGGTGAGTTCAGAGACGACCGCACCGTGACGACGTGCGGCATCGGCCTGGCGTTCAAGCGGTCGCAGCTGACGCCGAACCTCGCGCAACAGATCCTGCAAGCGGGTGAGGTTGCCCTCTGTGGCGGCGAGTCGACGCTCGGACTTCTCCTTGCGGCGGCGGTACTTGAGGATGCCGGCGGCCTCTTCGATGACAGCGCGACGGTCCTCGGGACGCGCGTTGAGAACCGCATCGATCTGACCCTGGGAGATGATCACATGCTGCTGACGACCCACTCCAGAATCCGACAGCAGGTCCTGGATGTCGAGCAGACGACAGGGCGCTCCGTTGATGGCGTACTCGCTATCGCCATTTCGGAACAGCGTGCGGGTGATGGTTACCTCGGTGAACTCGATCGGGAGCATGCCGGAGCTGTTATCGATGGTGAGGCTCACCTCAGCGCGCCCGAGTGCCGTGCGCTTGGAGGTTCCGGCGAAGATGACGTCGTCCATCTTCTGCGAACGCACGGCGGAGGGCGCCTGGGCACCCAGCACCCACGCGATGGCGTCGACCACATTGGACTTGCCCGATCCATTGGGGCCCACCACGACGGTGACGCCCGCCTCGAGATCGAGGTTCGTTGCGTCGGCGAAGGACTTGAAGCCCTTCATCGACAGTCGTTTCAGATACATCAGACCTGACAGACCTCGCAGTAGAAGGTGGACCGGGTGGCGAACTTGACCTTCTGGATGTCGCCCCGGCGGCAACGACGGCAGGGCTGCTTATCGCGGTCGTACACCTGATGATGTTCCTGATAGGTGCCGGCCTTGCCGAAGATGTCGACGTACTGGGCGTCGGCCAGCGTGGA
>WLCQ01000131.1 GCA_009705225.1 Actinomycetota bacterium
CGTCAGATCGCTTCGCTCGGCATCTACCCGGCCGTGGATCCGCTCACCTCGACCTCCTCGATCCTCGCTCCCGAGGTCGTCGGTCAGCGTCACTACGACGTGGCCCGTCGCGTGCAGGAAGTTCTGCAGCGCTACAAGGAACTTCAGGACATCATCGCCATTCTTGGTCTCGACGAACTCTCCGAAGAGGACCGCGTCACGGTGAACCGTGCCCGCAAGGTGCAGCGCTTCCTGTCGCAGCCGTTCTTCGTGGCCGAGGTCTTCACCGGCATGCCGGGCATCTTCGTGCCCATCGAGGACACCGTCGACTCCTTCGAGCAGCTGGTCAACGGCGATCTCGACGACCTGCCCGAGCAGGCCTTCCTCAACGTCGGCGATGCCGACAGCGCCCGCGCCAAGGCTCGTGAGCTCGAGGCCAACGCCTGATGCCTCTCGCCGTCGAACTCGTCTCTCCCGAGCGCACGCTGTTCTCGGGTGACGCCACCATCGTGCGGGCTCGCACGGTGGGCGGCGGCGATATCGCGTTCCTCCCCGGTCACACCCCGTTCGTGGGTGCACTGGCCACATGGACCGTCGAGATCACCCTCGCCGAAGGTGGCTCTGAGATAGCTGCGGTGCACGGTGGATTCGTTGAGGTCAGCAATGACCACGTCAAGATCCTCACCGATCTTGCCGAACTCGCCTCCACGATCGACACCGAGCGTGCCCGTCGGGCCGAGGAAAAAGCCCGCGCTGCCATAGCCAAGGGCGATGAGGCTGAGGCCGAGGGTGCACTCGCCCGGGCCACCGCCCGTCTCGCCGCATCCGGCCAACTGATCTGATTCCGATCGACCGCCTTGCGGTCAGATCACATCTAACGTCGTTGGCCATGGTCTCCATGAGCGGTTGCGGCCAACAGCGATGAGTCTCAATCTGGTCTTCCTCGGCGTTGCCACAACGGCATCCCCGTTGTTCCTGCTCGTGAGCGTGCTCATGCTCGCCCAGTCGCAGCGTCTCCGTGAGGCCACGGCACTGGCTGTTGGTTGGTTCCTTTCCATCGGCGCGTGTGCTGCTGCGGTGCTCCTCCTCGGTTCGGCGCTTCCCACCGAGGACGGTCACCCGAACGGCCATCTGATGGGTCTCATCGATCTGCTGCTGGGACTGGCGCTCGCTGGGTTCGCCCTGCGGCTGCGGCGACGATACCGACGCGACCCGCAGGCGGCGGTGCCGAAATGGCTCGACCGGGTCGGCAATATGTCGGTGATCGTGGCCTGCGGGCTCGGAATGTTCCTGCCGCCCACAGTGCTGTCGTTCGCGGCCGGTAACGAGATCGTGCAGCAGCATGTCTCGGTGCGCGCCGAGTGGATTCTTGTAGTGGTCTATGCGGCGATCGGTTCGATCCTGCAGTTCACGCCGGTGCTGCTGGTGGCGGGGCAACCGAAGAAGTCGGCGCAACGCCTCCTCGTGGCCCAACGCTGGCTCGAGGTTCATTGGCAGCAGGTGCTGATGATGCTGTTTGCCGTGATCTCGTTGTATCTGGTGGGCAAGGGTGCGTATTCGCTCAGTCGGTGATGCGGATGTCCTCGATGCCGTCGATGGGCTCCGGGTAGCGCATGTTGAGGCTCGTAAGCTTGTCGACAAGAAGTTGTGACACCACGAGGTTGCGGTACCACTTGTGGTCGCCGGGGATGATGAACCAGGGGGCGTCGTCGGTGGAGGTCTCGCTGATGGCCTGTTCGTAGGCCTCGGTGTAGGTATCCCAGTGAGCTCGCTCGGTCACATCGCCGTGTTCGAACTTCCAGTGCTTGGCCGGATTGTCGAGACGTTCCTGCAGGCGGGCCCGCTGTTCGTCTTTCGAGATGTGCAGGAACACCTTGATGATGGTCGTGCCCTCGTCGGCCAGCATCTGTTCGAAGCCACGGATGTGCTCGAAGCGCCGCTGCCAGATCTTCGTCGGCACGAGCTCATTCACCCGCACCACAAGTACGTCTTCGTAATGGCTGCGGTTGAAGATGGTGATGCGACCGTTGCGCGGCGCCTGCTCATGCACCCGCCAGAGATAGTCGTGGGCCAGTTCGACATCGTTGGGGCGTTTGAAGTTGGCCACACGCACACCAAGAGGGTTGATGGTGTGGAACACATGCTTGATGGTTCCGTCCTTGCCTGACGTGTCCATACCCTGCAACACGACGAGCACCTTGTGCTTCGACTCGGCGTACAGCATTTGCTGGAGATCGCTGAGCTGCTCGTTGAGCGAGGCGAGTAGGGCCGCCCGGTCATCCTTGGTGCCCTCGAACCCGTCAGTGGTGTCGGTGCTCCAATCGGCGAGCATCACCCGGTGTCCGGGCTTCACCCGGAAGTGATCGGGTTTGATCTCGTGGGTGGTCACGGCTTGTACCGCCGCTGCGCCACGCGGCGACCCACCATCGAGCCGATCACCCTGGCGGCCTTGTCGACAGTGACCTCAGGCTTTGGTGGTGCGGGGTCGGTGGTCGAAGGTTCGCCCGTGCCGGTCGCATGGGATTCGGCGGCAGCAGTGGTTTGTGGAGTTCCGGGTGATGGCGTCGACGGAGCTTTTGGCGTTCCGATGCGGGCCACCTTGTTGAGGCCTTTGCCCACCACTGCGCCGGCACGCCGACCGCTGGCTTCGAGCGAATCGCCCCGACCACCGACAGCGGCTTCGTGGGTACCGCGTTGGAACGCGGCACTCGTTTTGAGCCCGATCGAAAGACATACGCGTGCGATGGCGAAGCCGATCACGAAGATGAGGGTTCCCCATACCCAGCCGATGATGTTTTGGGGAACGCCCACGAGCAGGAACAGGAGAACCACCGCGAGAGCGCCGACGACTGCGGAGAGGACGGCGATGAGTAGGCGGATCATGGGTTCATGCCTAGTCCAGATCGAGACTCAGCATCTTGATGGCGTTGCCCCGGATGATCTTGTAGAGGGTTTCATCGTCGAGATCGGCGGTCATTTCTCGAACGAACCTCTCGGTATCGGGCCAGGTTGAGTCCGAATGCGGGTAGTCGGTCTCGAACACGACGTTGTCGACGCCGATGGCCTCGAGGTTCTTCAGGCCGAAGTCATCGCGGAAGAAGCACGCATAGATCTGACGACGGAAGTAGAACGCCGGCTCTTCCGAGATGACGGCGGGATCGAAGGCCCATCCCCGGAACTGCTCCCACACGCTCTTGGCGCGCTCGAGGGCGTACGGGATCCAGCCCATCTGGGCTTCGGAGTAGGCCAGCTTCAGATCGGGATGGCGAGGGAGGATGCCCGAGAAGATCCAGTCGGCCATCGAGGCCATGCCCTGGTTGAACGACAGTGTGGCCTGCACGGCAGCGGGTGCATCGGGAGAGGTGGCCGGCATGCGCGACGACGAACCGATGTGCATGTTGATCACGGTGTTGGTTTCTTCGCAGGCAATGAAGAACGGCTCCCAGTGACCGGAGTGGATAGAGGGCAGCCCGAGGAAGTGCGGCACCTCAGAGAAGCACACGGCGTGCACGCCGCGGGCTGCGTTGCGGTACACCTCAGCGGCGGCGAGTTCGGCATCCCAGAGCGGCACGATGATGAGCGGGATCAGGCGGTCCTTGCCGATACCGGCGCACCATTCCTCGACCATGAAGTCGTTGTAGGCCTGCACGCACAGCAGGGCGAGTTCCTTGTCCTTGGCCTCGGCGAAGGTCTGACCGCAGAATCGCGGGAAGGTGGGGAAGCACAGTGATGCTTCGGTGTGGTTGGCGTCCATGTCGGCGATGCGGGCGGCCTGATCCCAGCAGCCCTTGCGCATCTCTTCGTAGGTGACCGGAAGCATCGTGCGTTCCTCGGGAGCGAAGCCCACCGCGGTGATGATGCGGCGCATCGGAAGCTTGAGGTCCTCGTAGCACCAGAAATCGGCGAGCTTGCCGTCGGAGGAGTTGTTGTCGACGATGTCGAAGGAATAGTTCATGCCGTCGAACGCGAGGTTGTCGACGCGCAGACGCTCGAGGCGGGGACCAATGCCCTGGTACTTGGCCGGCAGGCGCTTGGTCCAGGTGTCGGCGGGTTCGATCACGTGATCGTCGACGCTCACGATGCGGGGGATGACCCGTTCGGTCGTTGTGGTGGCGGGATCGGGTGCGGTGATGGTCACGCTGGACTCCTCAGTGCCGGGAGGGCGGATGCCCCGGTGGGAAGACTCTACGGCAGAACCTGACGACCCGTCAGGTTCTGCTGCGGGGAGTTCCTGCCGAACTCATCCCGGTGACGTCACCGACGCGACCTACCATCGACCCGATGCCCATCAAGCGCCTGGCTGGTGATGTGATCAGCGCTCCGCAGCTCGCGACGGTCCTGGGGTTGCGCGCCGAGGTGTTCGTGGTTGAACAGGGGATTATCGCCAACGATCTGGACCCGGCGATCGACTGTCTTGCCACCACGATGCACTACGCAGTGTTCGCCGAGGATGGTGAGGCGCTCGCCTATCTGCGCACCTATCCCTACGAAGGTGCCCGCAAGATCGGTCGGGTTGTGACGGCGGCTTCGGTGCGCGGCACTGGCCTGGGAGTCGCCCTGATGGAAGCAGTCATCTCGGCCGAGCCCGGACTGCTGGTGCTGTCGGGTCAGTTGAGTGTCGAGGGCTTCTACGAGCGGTTCGGATTCATACGGGTGGGCGACCCCTATGTTGAAGAGGGCATCGACCATGTCTGGATGGAACGACTGGGTCATTGATCGGTCTCCCGATGTCACGTTGCGCTGCTCGGCGCCGGACCTGACGATCCGTCAGGGGGTCGCCTACGATCAGCCTTTCGGGCCGAGTGGCCCCAGCGACCCAGCCCCCTGACGGAGTCGATCATGGACATGCGATTCACCGAGGCCGAGGAGGCCTTCCGCGCCGAGGCACGAGCTTGGCTCGAAGCCAACGTCCCCCACGGACTTCCGTCGGGTGACACCCACGAGGGGTTCGCACTCCATGTGGAGTGGGAGAAGAAGTTGTTCGCCGATCGATGGTCGGTGGTCTCGTGGCCCGAGGAGTACGGCGGCCGCGGTGCCTCGTTGTGGGAATGGCTCATCTTCGAAGAGGAGTACTACCGCGCCGGTGGTCCGCAGCGGGTCACCCAGAACGGCATCTTCCTGCTCGCCCCCACCATCTTCGAATTCGGCACCGATGAGCAGAAGGCTCGGTTCCTTCCCGCAATGGCGGCGGCGGAGGACCTCTGGTGTCAGGGTTGGTCCGAGCCCGATGCCGGATCTGACCTCGCCGGCATCAAGAGCCGCGCTGCTCGTGACGATGCGCGTGGCGGGTGGGTCATCAACGGACAGAAAACATGGACCACCCGTGGCGCATTCTGCAACTGGGTGTTCGGCCTTTTCCGCACTGACCCCGAGGCGGCTCGCCATTCGGGCATGACGTATCTCATGGTTCCGCTCGATGCGCCCGGCGTCACCGTGCGCGGTGTCGAACGGCTCGACGGCGACGAAGGTTTTGCCGAGGTGTTCTTCGACGACGTGTTCATCGCTGATGATCTTGTACTCGGCGGCGTGAACAACGGCTGGGGTGTGGCCATGGCCACGACATCTTCAGAGCGTGGGCTCACCCTGCGTTCACCCGGCCGTTTCTGTGCCGCTGCTGATCGCTTAGTTGAGTTGTATCGCCGCCTCGCCGCAACTGGCGAGCATCCCGAGCGGGTGGCTTCGCTGCGTGAGGCTGTGGCCCAGGCATGGATGGAGGCCGAGGCCTATCGTCTCGCCACGCTCGCTGATGTGAGCGGTTTGGTCGAGGGCGTCTCGCAGGGTGCTCGATCCAGTCTCACCAAGATCTTCTGGTCGGAACTCGATGTCAATCTCAACGAGACCGCACTGCGTCTTCTCGGTCCCTCCGCCGAGCTCATCGAAGGTTCTGCCGGAGCCATCGACGATGGCGCATGGATGAAGGCCTTCGAATTCTCCCTCTCCGGGCCGATCTACGCCGGCACCAACGAGATCCAACGCAACGTCGTCGCCGAGCGCGTGCTCGGCCTGCCCCGGAAGTAGGTCGGCATCATGCGCTTCGCATTCACCGATGATCAACTCATGTTCCGCGACGCGATGGCCGATCTCCTGGCCAACGAATGTCCACCCGAGAAGGTCCGCTGGTCATGGAACGACGACAACGGACGCGACCCGAGTTTGTGGGCAGCTCTCGCCGCCATGGGCGTCATCGGACTCACCGCACCCGAGACCAGCGGCGGCCTTGGCATGAACGAGGTCGATCTACTGCCGATCCTCACCGAGGCTGGTCGGGCTGCACTTCCCGCCCCGCTTCTCGAGACCACCGCAGTGGTCATCCCACTGCTTGCCGAGTCGGCGCCTGACGCGCTGGCTGCGACATGGCTGCCTGACCTTTCGGACGGTTCGGCCATCGCCACCATTTCGCTCGAGGGTCAGCCCTTCGTCGTCGATGCCCATATCGCCGATCTGCTCGTGGCCGAGCGCAACGGTTCGCTGTTCGCTGTTCCCGGGGCCAACCTGCGTCTCACCCCGCAGGCCTCGGTGGATGGTGCTCGTCGCCTCTTCACTGCGGAATGGGACGAGGCCGACGCCGAACTCATCGCCTCGGGTGATGCTGCGGCAGCTGCCGTGGCCCTCGCCTTCAACCGTGGTGCTGTTGCCGCTGCCGCCGAACTCATCGGCATGGCCGAGCGCATGATCGCCATGACCGTCGAGTACGTCGTGGCCCGCCAGCAGTTCGGTGTCCCGATCGGCAGCTTTCAGGCGGTCAAGCACCATCTCGCCGATGCCGAACTGAAGGTCTCGTTCGCCCGCCCGATGGTGTGGAACGCGGCCTACGCGCTGGCCAACGGCGAGCCCGATCTCGATCGCAGTGTGTCGATGGCGAAGTGCTTCGCATCGGATGCTGCCGAGGTGGTGGCCCGCAAGGCGCTGCAGTGCCACGGCGCGATCGGCTACACCACCGAGCACGATCTTCACTTCTGGCTCAAGCGCTCCTGGGCACTCGCCGCTTCGTGGGGCGATGCTGGATGGCATCGCCGTCGCGTGGCGGCGCTGC
>WLCQ01000132.1 GCA_009705225.1 Actinomycetota bacterium
AGCGTGCTCGCCTCGGCCGGTTTCTCCGATGAGGAGACCGACGCCGAGAAGCGCCCGAGTGTGCAGGTGGGCGACCCGTACGAAGAGAAGCGTCTCATCGAGGCCTGTCTCGAACTGCTCGATGCCGGGCTTGTTGTTGGTATCCAGGATCTCGGCGGTGCCGGTCTGGCCTGTGCCACCAGTGAAACCGCCAGCCGCGGCGGCATGGGCATGGACGTCGACGTCACTGCCATTCCTCGTCGTGAGGCGGGCATGGAACCGTTCGAGGTCATGACCTCTGAGAGCCAGGAGCGCATGCTCGCCATCGTCGAGCCCGCCGATCTCGATCAGGTGCTGGCCATCTGCGAGCGCTGGGAGGTGCGCGCCGCCGTCATCGGTGTGGTCACCCCGGGCCCGGCCACCGGGGATGCCGACGGCGGACGCCTGCGCATCCTCGACGGTTTCGACGGCGAGGTGCTGTGCGACATCCCCGCAGCCACGCTGCACGAGGACGCCCCGCTCTACCACCGCCCGTGCGTGGCGCCCGCGGCCTTCGACGAGACCACCCGCGTGCACGGCAGCGGGCCCATGGCCGCCAGCACCGATGTCGCCGCCGAACTGCTGGCCATGCTCGCCGACCCCCGCTGGGTCTATTCGCAGTACGACCATCAGCTGTTCCTCAACACCGTCGAGACCCCCGGTGGCGATGCGGCCGTGCTGCGGCTCAAGCATCCGGCCACCGGCGCCGACACCGGGCGCGGCCTCGCCCTCACCACCGACGGCAACCATCGCTGGTGTGCGGTCGACCCGCGCAATGGCACCGCGCTCACTGTTGCCGAGTCGCTTCTCAACTTGGCTTGCGTGGGCGCTCGTCCGCTGGCCGTCGTCAACTGCCTCAACTTCGGCAATCCGGAGAACCCCGAGGTCATGTGGCAGCTCTCCGAGGCCGTCGACGGCATGGCTGAGGCCTGCCGGGCGTTCGAGGTCCCGGTCATCGGCGGCAACGTCAGCCTCTACAACGAGTCACTCGGCACCAGCATCGACCCCACCCCGGTGGTCGGCATGCTCGGCATCATCGACGCGCTCGATCGTCGCCCGCCGGGTGTCACCCTCTCCGACGGCGGTCGGCTCCTGCTCATCGGTGTCACCCAATCCGAGCTCTCCGGTTCGCGCTGGGCCCGCGACCGCGGCCACAGCGGTGGCACCCTGCCCACCCTCGATCCCGCTCATCATCTCGCGGTGGCCGATGTGGTTCGCAGCCTCGTGACCGGCGGAATGCTCACCGGTCTTCATGATGTGTCCACCGGTGGTGTTGGCGTCGCACTCGCCGAGATGGCCTCACGGTCGGGCCTCGGTGTCACCGCCGCCCGCGTCGCCGATCACGCCGAACTGTTCTCCGAGAGCCCCTCGCGGGTGGTGGCCTGCGTGGCCCCCGAGAACCTCATCGCCGTCGAGAACGTGCTCGCCGCCGCCGGGGTGCCCGTCGCCCGCATCGGTGTGGCCGGTGGCGACCGCTTCTCGATCAAGGGCCTCCTCGACCTTCCATTGGCCGAGGTGACCGGCACCTATCGCAACCGCATCCCCGACGCCCTCGGCTCGGGCACGGCACAGGACTGAGTCGTCAGCACCTTGACCGGCTCCCGTTACGATGAACCGGTGATCGAACCGGGCCCCGACGACGACACACCCAAGGAGGCCTGCGGCGTCTTCGGTGTGTTCGCCCCGGGCCAGCCTGTGTCACATCTCACCTATCTGGGGCTCTATGCCCTGCAGCATCGCGGTCAGGAAGCCGCTGGCATGGCCGTGAGCGATGGCAGCACTGTCACGGTTGTGAAGGAGACCGGTCTGGTCTCCAATGCGTTCGACGATCGCACCCTCGCTGCGCTCACCGGCCATCTCGCCATCGGCCACACCCGCTACTCCACCACCGGTTCCAGCGTGTGGCATAACGCGCAGCCGGTGTACCGCGATGTCGGAGCCCACACCGTTGCGCTCGCGCATAACGGCAACCTGGTGAACACCGAAGAACTCGCGGCCGAAGTCGGCATGTTGCCGGGCACCTTCAGTTCCGACTCCGATGTCATGACCGAACTCATCGCCATGGAACTGGCCAAGAACCCTGAGGAGAGCACCGATCATCGGGCGCTCGAACGAGCGGTGCTCGCGGTGATGCCGAAGCTTCGTGGTGCGTTCTCCATCGTGGCCATGGATGAAGGTCATGTCATCGGCGTGCGCGATCCCAATGGGTTCCGCCCGCTGTGTCTTGGTCGTCTGCCCAACGGCTGGGTGTTGGCCTCGGAGAGTCCGGCCCTCGACGTGGTTGGTGCTCATTTCGTTCGTGAACTCGAACCGGGCGAGATGATCGTCATCGACGAAACCGGCTACCGCTCGGTGCGCGCCTTCGAATCCGAACTCGTTGATCCGAAACTCTGTCTGTTCGAGTTCGTCTATTTCGCTCGCCCCGACACCCGTCTCTACGGCCAGAGCGTGCATCAGGCCCGCGTGCGTATGGGCGAGCAGCTCGCCGAGCAGTCGCCGGTCGAGGCCGACATGGTCATGGGTGTTCCCGAGTCCGGCATTCCCGCCGCCGAGGGGTACGCGCTGCGCAGTGGCATCCCGTTCGGTCAGGGACTCGTGAAGAACCGCTACATCGGCCGCACGTTCATCGCACCGAATCAGGAGATGCGGGCGCTCGGTGTGCGCATGAAGCTCAACCCGTTGCGCGACAACATCGCTGGTCGGCGCCTCATCGTGGTCGACGACTCCATCGTGCGCGGCACCACCACCCGCGCCATGGTGGCCATGCTTCGCGAAGCCGGTGCCGCCGAGGTGCATATGCGCATCTCTTCGCCGCCCTACAAGTGGCCGTGTTTCTACGGCATGGATACCGGCACTCGCGGCGAGTTGTTGGCCGCCAACATGAGCGTGGACGAGATCCGCGAATACCTCAACGTCGACACGCTCTCCTATCTCGCCATCGATCGTCTGCTCGAAGCCACCGGCGCAGTTGGCGCGGGATTCTGCGATGCCTGTCTCACCGGCAACTATCCCGTGGCCATCCCCGAGGCGCTCACCGAACGCATTGTCGATCTTGCGCCCAAGGCCGACAGTCGGTTCACGCCGGTCGCCTCCCAGTTCGCCGAGTTCCTCGAGGTCGAGACCACCCTTCCGGCCGTCGACGGAACCAGAACCTCACACGAGAACGAGTAGCTCGATGACCGAATCGTCACCAACCTCTGCTGGTGAGACGCCTGCTGGTGAGACCCCTGCTGGTGAGACGTATGCCGGCGCCGGCGTCAGCATCGATGCTGGCGAGGAGGCCGTTGATCGCATCAAGTCCAAGGTGCGGTCCACGTTCCGTTCCGAGGTCATCGGTGACATCGGTGGTTTCGGCGGACTCTTCGCCCTCGACGTAGCCCGTTACCGCTCGCCGGTGCTCGTGTCCTCCACCGATGGTGTTGGCACCAAAGCACTGGTCGCCCAGGCCACCAACCGGTTCACCACGATCGGCATCGATCTCGTGGCCATGTGTGTCGACGATCTTGTATGTCAGGGCGCCGAGCCGTTGTTCTTCCTCGACTATGTGGCGGTGGGTCGACTTGATCCCGATCACATCGAGCAGCTGGTCGAAGGGGTGGCCGAGGGTTGTCGTCAGGCCGGTTGTGCGCTCATCGGTGGCGAGATGGCCGAGCATCCCGGCGCCATGGAGCCCGGCGAGTTCGACCTCGTGGGTTTCGCCGTTGGTGTGGCCGAGCGCGATGCGCTCATCACTGGCGCCACCATCGCCCCGGGCGATGTGCTCATCGGTCTGCCCTCAACCAACCTGCGTTCCAACGGCTACTCGCTGGCTCGCCGGGTGCTGCTGGAACGAGCGCAGCTGCCGCTCGACGGTCCCGCCTATCCGGGTGCGCATCACACACTCGCTGATGAACTTCTTGCGCCGTCGGTGATCTTCTCGCCGGCCATCGCTGCGCTGCAACGAGCAGTTGATGTGCGCGGTGTCGCCCACATCACCGGTGGTGGCATCCCCGGCAACCTCAATCGCGTGTTGCCCGCGGGCACCGCAGCTGAAGTCACGGTTGGTTCCTGGGAGGTTCCGCCGATCTTCGCCGAGATCCAACGTCTCGGTGGTGTGGCCGATGATGAGATGAGCAAGGTGTTCAACATGGGCCTGGGCATGATCTGTGTGGTGCCACAGGCTGATGTGTTCAAGGCGCTCGATGTGGCCCGGGCGGCTGGGCATCGTGCTGTCGAAGTTGGCCGCATCGTGGCCGGCGACGGCACTGTCACGCTGGTCTGAGCTCGGCTCAGCGCAACTCGTGCGAACTTCGCTGAGCTCGGCCGCACCCGCGGAACTCATCGGAGACCCGCAGAACCCGGCTCCGGTAGCGTCGCAGCCATGAGCGCACCGGACACCAAGCAACTTCTCATCGATCATCTGCTGGCCCATTCGGTGCGCACGGGTGATTTCACCCTGAAATCGGGTCGCAAGAGTTCCTGGTTCATCGACTCGAAGCAGACCGCGTGCCGGCCCGAGGGTCTGCTTCTCATGGCCGATCTCGCGCTCGACATCATTCCGGCCGATGTCACCGCCATCGGTGGTCTCACCGTGGGTGCTGATCCGGTGGCCTATGGCATCGCCGCAGTGGCTGCCACCCGGGGTCGTGATCTCAGGTCCTTCACCATCCGCAAGGAAGCCAAGGACCACGGTGTGGCCGGGCGTCTGGCCGGCCCGCTTCAAGCCGGCGACAAGGTGGTCATCACCGACGACACAGTCACGCGCGGGTTGTCGCCCATGGAGGCCGTGCATGTGGCCCGCGAACTCGGGGCCGAACCGGTGATGGTGCTGGTGGTGGTGGATCGCGGTGGCACCTGTCGGGCCATGGCCGAGGCCGAGGGTCTGGAGTTCCGGGCGCTGGTCACCGCTCCCGAACTGGGCTTCGACTACGAGGGCGCCTGATCGGTCAGTTCCGCAGCGCAGCCCGGCTGAACTGAGCCTGAACTCGATCGACTGGAGCCTGCACCTCGCCGGCCCCGTCTGTCTGGCCCGCGTGGCCGGACTATGGCGCACCCTTCCGGCCGCACTACCGTCTGCGCCCTATGGCTGACACTCCCACCGCCGCATTCAGCATCCGTCTTCGCGTTCGACTCAACAATGTCCCGGGCGCACTCGGGCACCTGGCCGCCGCCATCGGCAGCGCCGGGGGCAACATCTGGTCGCTCGAAGGTTTCGAAGCCACCGACTCGTTCCTCGACGAGGACGTCGTGGTCAACTGCACGAGCGAAGCCCATCAGCAGGAAGTACTCGCCGCCGTTCGTGCTTATGACGACGTCGAGATCCTGAGCTGGGAAGACCGCACCTTCCAACTGCATGAGGGCGGCAAGATCGCCACACTCGCCCGCATCCCGGTCGGCGACCGCGACGACCTCTCCATGGCGTACACGCCCGGTGTTGCTCGCGTGTGCAAGGCCATCGAGGCCGATCCGAACCTTTCCCATGAACTCACCATTCGCAAGAACACCGTCGCCATCGTGAGCGACGGCACCGCAGTGCTCGGCCTGGGCGATATCGGCCCGCTCGGCGCCATGCCGGTGATGGAGGGCAAGGCCCTGCTGTTCAAGGAGTTCGCCGGAGTCGACGCCTTCCCGATCTGTCTCGACACCAAGGATCCGCAGGAGATCATCGACACCGTCGTGCGCATTGCGCCGAGCTTCGGTGGCATCAACCTCGAGGACATCGCCGCGCCGGCCTGCTTCGAGGTCGAGGATCGTCTCAAGGAACTGCTCGATATTCCGGTGTTCCATGATGATCAGCACGGCACCGCGGTGGTCACGCTCGCGGCGCTCGACAATGCACTCAAGATCGTGCACAAGCGCATGGAAGATCTCACCATCGTCATCGCCGGTGTCGGCGCCGCCGGTGTGGCCATCTCCAAGATCCTCATGAACGCCGGTGTGCGCAACATCATCGGTGTCGACCGTGAAGGTGCGGTCTATGACGGTCGCGGCAATCTCAATGTGGCCAAGCAGTGGTTCGCCGAGAACACGAATCCCGAGTCCCGTAAGGGTGCGCTCGGCGACATCATGCCTGGTTCCGATGTGTTCATCGGCGTGAGTGGCCCGAACCTCATTCACCGGGCCGACGTGATTTCGATGGCCAAAGATCCGATCGTGTTCGCCATGGCCAACCCCGATCCGGAGATCCGTCCCGAAGAGGCCGCCGGTGTGGTTGCTGTCATGGCCACGGGCCGCAGCGACTTCCCGAACCAGATCAACAATGTGCTGGCGTTCCCGGGTCTGTTCCGTGGTGCGCTCGATGTCGGTGCCACCCAGATCACCGAGAACATGAAGGTGGCGGCGGCCCATGCCATCGCCTCGGCGGTGAGCCCTGAGGAGCTCTCGCCCACGCACATCATCCCGTCGGTGTTCGATCATCGCATCGCTCCTCTTGTGGCCGCGGCCGCTGCCGAGGCTGCCGTGCGCGACGGAGTCATCCGGAAGCGTTGAGTCGGCCATGACCGCCCGTTCGGTGCAGGCCATCACCTTTGATTTCTGGGACACGCTGGTTCGCTCTGACACCACGGCGTTCCGTGTGGCGCGTCGTCTCGCCATCGGCGAGGTCTTCGCCGACCATGGGTTCAGCGCCGAACACGATGCCATTGAGGCTGCGTTCGATCACGCGGTGGGCTTGTTCGATTCGGCCTGGTCGACCAACGAGCAGTTCACCGGTCATCACGCGATCGAAGCGGTGCTCGACATGCTCGGTCATTCGCCGCCGGCCGAGGTGCGTCAGCGCATCATCGACGCGTACGTGGGTGCTGGTCGTGAGGTCGAGATCGAACTCACACCGAACATCGGTGACACGCTCGAAGCGTTGAAGGCCCGGGGCCTGCGCATCGGCATCATCTGCGATGTGGCGCTCACACCTTCAACAACCTTGCGTCATCTGCTGGAACTCAACGGCGTGCTCGAGTATTTCGATCATTGGTCGTTCTCCGACGATGTCGG
>WLCQ01000133.1 GCA_009705225.1 Actinomycetota bacterium
CATCACATGGACGGCACCGGAATCTGACGGGGGCTCGGCCATCACCGAGTACGTCGTCACCGGCGCTCCGGGCGATGCAACCTGCACCGCCACCGCACCCGAGCTCACCTGTGAGATCACCGGATTGACCGAAGGCGCGACCTACACCTTCTCTGTCGTGGCCACAAACAAAAATGGCACATCGCCGGCAGCGTCCTCGGCGGCAACGCTCATCCCAGAGAACACTGATCCGCCGACTACCGCTCCCACTGCTCCGCAGGACGTGACCGTCTCAGCGAGCATCGGTTCTGCGACCATCACATGGACGGCACCGGAATCTGACGGGGGCTCGGCCATCACCGAGTACGTCGTCACCGGCGCTCCGGGCGATGCAACCTGCACCGCCACCGCACCCGAGCTCACCTGTGAGATCACCGGATTGACAGAGGGCGCGACCTACACCTTCTCTGTTGTGGCTACCAACGAAATCGGCACATCGCCGGCAGCGTCCTCGGCGGCAACGCTCATCCCAGAGAGCACTGATCCCACGACCCCGCCGACCACGACTCCGACAACTACGACTCCGCGGACAGTGGATCAGGTCGTGCCGAGCTTCACTGGCTGACACCTGGCCCGGGGATTTGCGCAAGCCCTGGACAGAACTGCCCTGCTCACCGCTCGGTCATGGGATCACTACGGTGATCCCATGACCGAGCACACACAACCGGATGACTCCCAGACGCGAGGACCCGAGGGGCGGCGGATCATCGTGATCGGCGCCGGGCCGGCGGGCATCAGCTCGGCGTATTACCTGCGTGAGGCCGGCTACACCGAGGTCACGGTGCTGGAACGGGCTGATGAAGTCGGGGGCACTTGGCAGCGAAACCGCTATCCAGGGCTGGCCTGCGATGTCATGAGTCACGCGTATTCGTTCTCCTTCGCGCTCAACCCGAACTGGACCCGGTCCTATGCGGCCCAGCCGGAGATCCTCGCCTACATGCGCGACACCGTCGATCGGCTCGGCCTGCGCCCGCTGTTTCGACTCGGCACAGGCGTGCGCTCTGCGAGCTGGAGCGATGCAGACGCCACCTGGACGGTCGTGACCGATGCAGGCGAGGAACTCACCGCGGAGATCCTCATCAGCGGCCAGGGAATGTTCGGCGAGTTGGCCATCCCCGAGATCGAGGGCCGTGAATCCTTCACCGGCGTTGCCATGCACACCGGCGCCTGGGATGAGTCCCTTGATCTCACTGGTCTGCGTGTGGCGGTCATCGGCAGTGCCGCCAGCGGGGTGCAGAGCGTTCCGGAGATCGCCAAGGTTGCGAGTCAACTGCATGTCTTCCAGCGATCGGCCAATTGGGTATTGCCGAAGGAGGACTACGAGCACCCCGCCGAACAGCTCGAGCTCTTCCGCACGGATCCCGCCGCACTGAAGGCGCATCGCGACATGATCATGACCTTCATCGGCTCGAACCCGCCGTTCGGCAACCCCGGCATTCTTGCGGGCGCCGAGTTCGCCGGAGTCGACGCCATCGCCGTAGTTGAAGACCCCGAGGTGCGGGCGAAGCTGCGGCCGTCCACCCCATGGGGTTGTCTGCGTCCGCTGTTCTCGAACAACTACTACCCCACCTTCAACCGACCGAATGTGGAGTTAGTCACCGACGGCATTTCACACATCACTCCCACCGGCATTGTCACCGCCGACGGCGTGGAACGCGAGATTGATGTCATCGTGTTCGCAACGGGCTATCGGGTCGACCGCTTCGCATCGCGTATCCCGATCACGGGGCGCAACGGAATCTCGCTCGACGAGGCATGGGCCGACGGTGCCCAGGCCCACCTCGGCATCACAACCAGCGGCTTCCCAAATTTGTTCATGCTCTACGGACCGAACACCAATCAGGGTTCACTGATCGCCATGATCGAGTTCGAAGCCCAGTACGCGGTGAAGATGCTGCAAGCCATGGACGCCGAGGGTCTCAGCTGGGTCGATGTGAAACCCGAGGTGATGGCGGCGTACAACGAGACCCTGCAGGACGCGATCTCCGCGGTCGATGTGTGGCATGCCGGCTGCAGTCACTACTACCTGAGCCCCACCGGTCGAATCGTCACGCAATATCCGTACTCGATGTTCACCTATCGCGATGCAGTTGCTGAACCCGATCTCCACGAGTTCGAACTCGGGCGTCGCTGACAGACTCCGCTTGCGTTCGCAGCGTCAGGCGCGCATGGCCTTGAGCGTTTGGGTCCAGCGGGCCAGTTCATCGAGCGTGGCGTTGGCCGCACCGGCCATGGCATCGTCACCCCTGAAAATTCCCGCATCATCGACGAGGCCGAACGGGAGCGGCAGGATGACTCCAGCCACCGTCGGCACCATACGCAGCGCAGTGCAGACAGGTTTGAGAGCCTGCACTGCACGGGTGCCTCCGGAGACCCCGCCGTAGCTCACGAAACCGACCGCCTTGTGATGCCATTCGTTGTGCAGGAAGTCGATGGCATTTTTCGTAGCGGCGCTGAAACTGTGGTTGTACTCAGGGGTCACGAAGACAAAGGCATCGGCCCTGCTGACGGTTGCCGACCAGCGTTTGGTGTGATCGTGCACATAGTCGGCAAGTACCGGATGGTTGGGCTCGTCGTATTGGGGCAGGTTGACTTCCTTGAGATCAATCATTTCGACATCGAACCCACCGTGCGCGACGGCAATGCTCGAGAACCAATTCGCGATGGGGACTCCAACACGACCGGGCCGGGTACTGCAGATGATGACGGCGAGCGTGGGCATTGATGTCTCCTGTGACAATGGCGAGCGGGTCGACTACACAGCAGACTACGGGAGCACATCGCACAGCGGAGAGGCTGACCATGAGGTTCGAGAACAAGGTGGTGCTCGTGACGGGCTCGTCATCGGGCATCGGCGAGGAGACCGCCCGGCTGTTCGCCACCGAAGGGGCGCTGGTGGTGGTGAACTCCTCGAGTTCGGTCGTGGCTGGAGAAGCCGTGGCCGCGTCTCTACCCGGTGCCATCTACGTGCAAGCCGACATCAGCGATGCAGCCGCGAGCGCACGCCTCATCGACGCGACCATCGAACATCACGGCCGACTCGACGTGCTCGTGAATAATGCCGGAGTCACCGAGGTGATCCCGCATGCCGACCTCGACGCCGTCACCGATGAGATCTTCAGTCGCATCCTCGATGTCAACGTGCTCGGCACCTTCCGACTCACGAAGTTTGCCATGCCGCATCTGCGGGCCAGTGGCAGTGGCAGTGTCGTCAACGTGACCTCGCTCGCTGGTCTCCGACCGACTGGTTCGTCAGTTCCGTATGCGGCCTCGAAGGCAGCGCTCAATCATCTGACGGTGCTGCTCGCCAATGTGTGCGGCCCCGAAGTGCGCGTCAACGCTGTTGCGCCCGGACTCATCCGCACCCCATGGACCGAGGAATGGGACACCCTGCATAACGCGGTGAGTCACATCGCTCCGCTCAAACGATCGGGCGAAGCAATCGATGTGGCGAACGCAATCGTGGATGTTGCCGCCTCGGCGTACATGACCGGTCAGGTGGTCGCCATCGACGGCGGCATGACCCTGCGCTGAGCAGAAATTTCTATCTACGCGGCACATCCGACGGGCTGATCGTGGATCAGAGTTTCGGCAACTTCCCGAGTGTGACCAAGAGCTCGCCCACCGTATGGTCGCGCTCGAGGGAATGGCGCAGTGGCTTGTCGGCGTGCACCTCGTAGCGGTTGCGCCGCCCTACCTTGATGCGGGTCAGGTACCCCGCATCAACAAGATCAGCGATGATGCTCTGGGCCGACCGCTCTGTGATGCCCACCAGTTCGGCGACATCACGGGTGCGCAGATCCGGTTCGGCAGCGAGACACACCAACACGTGCCCGTGGTTGGTGAAGAAGGTCCAGGTCGGCTTCTCAGGTTGTGTCGCCATCATGCGCTCCATCGGACCAGGAAAGTCCTTCGACGCAGAGATCCTAGATTCCCCGACTTCAGATAACTGTCTGGGTCACGAGCACGACCCGGTTGGCCTCGACTCCGAGCCAAAGTGCGGTGGCACTCTTCAGATCTCGAAGTGCCTCATCACGGCTCGCGCCGGTCGCCATGATGGTGAGATCGTCGGGAAGGAATCCGGACCACGGAGCTCCCTCGGACAATTGCGTGACGACTGCGTCAATCACGAACAGTTGTGTTGGTCCCACCCCGATGACCTCACCGAGCGAGCGCTCGGGAACCTCCGTGCCATGCGATTCGCCATCGAGCCATCCGGCACCAAGGATCGCTTCGAGTGAATAATCGAGACGACGAACGAAATCAGCAGGCAAGCTTCGGCCATAACCGGGAAGCGCCAAGCGGATGTCATCGCGCTCAGCGAGGCAGTGCTGTCCGCTCGGGGTCAGCCGGAATCCCCGGGACTCCAGAACACGAAGCACATCATCGGCGGTCAGTTCGGATTTCTTCTGTGTCGGGGTCATGAGATTGCTCCTTGGGTTCGTAGTTGATCGATACGTCGTTGGGAATGGGCGAGCAGTTCGCTGAGGATCTCGTCGGTGTGCTGTCCGGCGGTGGGAGCCCGGGTGGATGCCGAAATCGGGACTCCATCGATCCGGACCGGTTGCGGAACCATGTCAGCCCCGAAGTGCTCAGCGGGAAGCCAGGGCAGGCGATCGATGAACTGCGGATCACCGGCAAGGGAATCCTTGGTGTTGACGGGCGCGATCGGGATGTCGTGGCTGACCCCGAGGTCCAGCCATGCAGCGCTGGTGCGGCCTCGGAACACCGTGGCGAGCTCTCGCTGCAGTGCAATATCGCCGCGGGCATGGTCAGCGTGGACACGGCCACTGTGTGTCTCGAACAGATCGGGGCGGCAAATGGACTCGCAGAAGTTGCGCCAGAACTTCCGCTCCGAAGCCATCAGCAAGACAAACCCATCTGAGGTTGCGTAGATCTGGTAGCGGACAGACCCGGCCATTCCTGCGATGCCGGGGGCACGGCGTTCGAAACCGTCGGCGGCGTTTCCGCAGACTTCAGAGTGTGGTCGTTCATAGGCCCGTTCCGTTTCGGTGCGCAACCAATCGAACGCCACCGCGGCATCACTCTGGGCCAGCTCCATACGGCAGCCTTCGCCGGTGGCCCGGGCCCGGATCACCCCAGCGAGAATGCCGATCGCTCCATAGAGCGGCGCTGCGTTGAGACCGATCGAGACGTGGGGCGGGATCGAACACAGCCCTTCATCGTCGACCTCCGGATCCACGATCCCGGCCCAGGTGTCGAAAGCGACGCCGTGGCTCGGAAGCGAGCGATACGGACCGGTGGCGCCGAACCCGCTCATGGCCATGAAGACGACCTTCGGATTGATCTCGCGCAGGCGCTCGTAGCCGAGACCACGACGTTCGAGAGCTCCCGGGCGCATTGCTTCGACCACAACATCGGCGGTGCGCACGAGCTCTTCCAAGACTTCAATGCCGGCTGGGTTTCTGAGATCGATCACCACACTGCGCTTGCCGCGGTTGAGATGAAGGAAAAGCAGCGAGGTGCCCTCGATGATCGGCCAGGTCATATCTCGTCCGTAGTCACCACCGGGTGGCTCAACCTTGATGACGTCGGCCCCGAGGTCGCTCAACGAGGTCGTGATCGATGCCGCGCCCAAGAGCGAGACCTCTACGACCCGCACCCCGGCGAGCGGAGCGTCGACTATCACCGCAGCACCGCCGTCGCTCGCACGATCGCTGCATCCTTGATGGAAACGGCCTCAACGAGTTCGTCGACATGAGCGACCAGTGCGGCACGGAGCGCGGGATCGTGCAGGGCGAGGATGCGAATCGCCAGAAGCGCGGCGTTCGCGGCACCATCCACTGCCATTGTCGCCACCGGAATCCCTGCGGGCATCTGCACGATCGACAGCAACGCATCAAGTCCGCCGGTATGGGGCCGACCAACCGGCACGCCGATCACCGGCAGTGAGGTCGCCGACGCGATCATGCCCGGGAGATGGGCCGCTCCACCCGCGCCGGCGATGATCACCTCGATACCGAGGTGCTGTGCTTCGGACGCGAAAGCCATCATCCCGTGCGGATCACGGTGGGCCGAGATGCAATGAACGACCCGCTCGACGCCGAAGCGGTCGAGAGTTTCGACTGCGGCCCCCATGATCTCGAGGTCCGAATCACTGCCCATGACAACTGCGACGCTCATGGCGCTGCTCCTTGGTAAACGAGTGCCGAGGCGGCACGGCGGGCTCTACTGACCACGTCTTCGAGGGAATCACCAACAGCGGTGACATGCCCGAGCTTGCGGCCGGGGCGATGGGACTTCCCGTAGAGATGCACGGCCGCGTCGATCGGAGTGGTGCTGACCGCAATTACATGATCCGACTCCGCTCCGATGATGTTGACCATCGACGCAGCACCGACGACAGCAACAGTGGAACCAAGTGGGAGGCCGGCCACCGCGCGCAAGTGATTCTCGAACTGCGAGGTGACGCAGGACTCGATCGTGATGTGTCCGCTGTTATGGGGACGGGCGGCGATCTCGTTGACAAGCAACTGGCCATCGCTGATGAAGAACTCCACGGCGAGCACACCAATGACGTCGAGATGCTCTGCGAGACGATGAGCTGTGGCGGTCGCTTGCACACAGAGCTCGTCGGGTAGGACCGCAGGGAGTTGCACCGTCGTGCAGATCCCGTCCTCCTGCACCGTTCGAACCACCGGATAGGCGAGAATCTCGCCGTTCACCGAACGGACGACCTGCACCGCAACCTCGAAGTCGATCTGGACCTTCGGTTGCACAAGAAACGCGGTATCGGCGACGGACCCTGATCGGATCGATTCAAGAAACTGATCCAACTGTTCGTGACGCTCGATGACATGCACTCCCCGGCCGTCATAGCCACCACTCGCATGCTTGACGACGATCGG
>WLCQ01000134.1 GCA_009705225.1 Actinomycetota bacterium
ACAGTGAACGTGTAGTTATCGGCATTGGTGAGACCAGCCACCGTGCAACCGGCACTCGCGTCGGTCGCTGTGCAGGTCTGACCGCCGCGGCCCGCGCTCGTCGTGTCAGTGGCCGTGACCGTGTACGAGGTGACCGGAGCACCACCGTTTGATGCGGGCGCGGCGAACCACACCACCGCTGATTGATCGAACCCGACCGCAGTAACAGCTGTCGGCGCTCCCGGTGCGGTGGGTGCCGCGGCGCTCGCTGGCGGTGCGAACGCCAACAGCGACATGAACGTGGCAACCACCGCCACAACAGCAAGGATCCGGCGAGATAGAGCCGAGCGAGGCACTGCGATCATGACGTTCTCCTCTACGGGCAGCCCAGCTGGCTACCCCAAGTGTGCCCAAAGATTAGAACAAAATTTAACCAACGAGTCCGCTTGAAGCGGCCGCTCGTTGTAGGCGATCGAGCACCGCAGCACCTACTCCCACCGGCATCGGCGGCACACACAGCAGGTGCGTGATGCCAAGACGATCGGCCTGGCGCAGGCGCGCATAGAGCGCATATGCGTAGTCCACGCCCTCGCCGGCCGGTTCGAGTTCTATGGCCTCAGCAGGCAGCCCATCGATGACATGGGGTGCGAGTACGCCGACCACCACATCCGGCGCGTCATCGCTGAGCAGATCACCAGCGAGTGCCACGACCTCGCCGACCCCACAGATCACAACAGTTGCCGCCGGCGAATAGTGCGCGGCCAGCATGCCGGGAGCCACTGCCTCGCCCACTACGGCCCGGGTCTGTTCGACCCGCGGTCGGAATCCGAGCACATCGGCCAGTGCCTCGACCGACACACCGCCGAGGCGCAACACCACAATCTCATCGCCCGATACATCCACGATGGTGGACTCAACACCCACCGCACACACACCCCCGTCGAGCACCACAGCAACATCAGAACCGAGATCGGCAACCACATGGGCTGCACTGGTGGGGCTCACTTTGCCGAACCGGTTAGCCGAAGGCGCTGCGATGCCACCGCCGAAGGCTCGAAGGAGTTCGAGCGCGATCTCATCGCCGGGCACACGCAGGCCAACCGTGTCGCGACCACCGGTCACCCAGTCGCCCACCGTTGCCATGCGACGAACCAACACGGTGAGCGGTCCGGGCCAGAACGCGTCAGCCAATGCCTGCGCTTCGGGTGACACCTCGGCCGCCCACTCCCCCATGACCGATGCATCAGCGATGTGGACGATGAGCGGATGATTGGTCGGCCGACCCTTCACCCGGAAGATCTCAGCGACAGCGTCGGGGTTCGAAGCGTCGGCACCCAGGCCGTAGACCGTTTCGGTGGGAAGCGCTACGAGCTGGCCGGCTCGCAGCGCGGCGGCAGCAATCGCGATGCCCTCGGGCCCGGAGACCACCTGCGGGGAATCGGTCATGAAACCTTGGCGATGACTTCAGCGCCCAGCCAGGCCATGTTGTCGATCCACTCGGCGCGGGTCGCACCCGGCAGGTTGACCGTGACCGTGCTGACACCGATTGCGGCAAGCGCACCCATGTCATCGACGAAGGCCTGCGCCGATGGAAGCTCGCCCCGGAACATGTCGACACCGATCGGGGTGAAGATCACCTCGGGCACGTCGTTGCGACCGGCCTTCTCGCTCGCCGCACGCAGATCGCCGATGCGGCGTTCGAGGTCCTCGATGCTTTCGATGGGTGGCGTGCGCAGCAACTTGCTGGCCCGGGCCGGACTGGGCATGGGGTTCCAACCATCAGCCAACTCGACCGTGCGACGGATGGCGCGATCGGAGTTGCCGCCGATCCAGATGGGTGGATGGGGCTGCTGCACCGGCAGAGGCAACGACACCGTTTCGACGGCACTGAAATGCAGACCTTCCATGGTGACCGGCTCGCCCGACCAAAGAGCCTTGATGACCAGGATGGATTCATCGGTGACAGCGTTGCGCTTATCGAAATCGGCACCCACTGCTGCGAACTCTGCGTTGAGATAGCCGGCGCCGGTACCGATGATGGTGCGGCCGTTGGACACAACATCAAGCGTGGCCAATGCCTTCGCCGTGATGAACGGATTGCGGTAGGCCATGATCACCAGGTTGGTGTGCAGGCGCAGCGTGGTCGTGGCGGTGGCGGCAACCGTGAGTGTGACGAACGGATCGAGCGCGTGATGGCCACCCTTGCGCATGAACGTGGTGTCAGGAGCCGGATGATCGGTGACGAACACGGCGTCGGCACCAGCCGCTTCGGCCGATGCGCTCATCTCCGCGATAGCCGCAGCCGAACACCACTCATCGACTTCATCAACATGATGCGTGGGCAGACCCATCGAGAACTTCATGACAACCCCTGACCGGAGCGGACCTGGTGCCCGCGCGAACGATCCTGCACGGTACCGTTTGGTTCGTGATCGCAACAACGAACCCGTGGCCGGCGCTGCTCATCGGCATCGCCGTGGTGGTCGCGGTGTGCCTGTGGCTGTTGTTCCGGCGCGGTTCCATCGCCGATCGGGCCCGCACCGATGAGGAACTGCTCGACGGACTCGGAACTCAACGCGACCGTCGGGGTTCGAAGAAGGAAACTTACTGAGCAGTTCGGACTGACACGCACGCCCACTGACCACGAAATCGCGGGCCGGTTTGGGTCCGCTCGGGGACTGACCGAGAAGTTCTGTTCAGCTCGACGGATCAGTTCGACGGCGGGGTCGTGCCGGTGATGGTGGTGAAAATCACCCGGGCCATGCTGTGGCGTAGTTCGGCAGAGGTGGCACCCCAGTGTTCGAGGCCCTCACGATGGGCAGCCACGTGGGCGAGCATCGACACCAGAACACCGGCATCAGCGAAGGGTGCCCCACCATCAACCCCACGACGTCGGGCCACTGCGACGAACGCTTCGGCCGGTGCGCCGAGCAGACGGGTTCGCACAGTCCGGAATCTCGCATCGCCCTCGTCCGTGGCCAGATCGATGAGTCGCAACACCGAACGATGCGCGTCCCACACTGCAATGAACCCATCGGCCACCCGAAGCGCGGCGGCCCAACCTTCGGCATCGGTCCAGGAACTCGAACTGACGAGCGATGCCAGCAACGGGCCGACGGCTGAGGCCATCTCATCGGCGATGGCGAGCACGGCCTCCTCGACATCGGAGAAGTACTGATAAAAGGTCGCCGGCGAGGTGCCGGCTTCACGAGCGATGTCGACCACCTTCACATCGCGATACGGCAATGTCTCGAGCAGCACTGTCGTGGCATCGAGTAATCGACGACGCGTGAGCTGCCCGCGCCGACCGGGCAAACGATCGACAACCGCGTCGGAAAGATCAGCGGCGCCAGTGACTTCGGCGAGGTCCGAGGATTCAGGCACGTCGGAGGATCCGCTCATGTCACGCGATTCGGCGGCTTCACTCACAACCAGGCGCCGACCACGTCGTCGGTGGTGACAACGGTCGAGATGAATGCATAACTGCCGTCGATGAGGGTCTGGGCGTAGTCCATGGGCACGCCGGCCACTGCGTCACGCGGCAGCACCACCTGATAGCCGGCGTTCACCAGTCCGATGGTGAGCCCCATGAGCGCCACATTGAGCGACACGCCAACGACCACCACTGTGCGCACACCGAGGTTGCGCAGGATGGGGTCGAGGTCGGTGCCGCCGATGGGATCGAGGCCGTGATAGCGGCCGATCACGAGATCGTCGGGCGAATGGCCGAACTCGGCGATGGGTTCGGCGCCAGGGCTGCCCGGTTCCATCGGAGGCGAGAACTTGTTCATGGCCACGAACAGACGGCCATTGGTGTTGCCGGCGCGGTTATCGGGGCGACGCCAGAACACCGCGTGCACCACCTGCACCCCGGCGGTTCGGGCGGCATGAACAAGGCGGGCTCCGTTGGGCACCATGTGCTCGTTGGCGATTGCCGCCAGATCGGGCAGTGCGGAGTCGGGACCGAGCACGCCGTTCTGACACTCAGAGGTCACGACCGCAGTGGTGGTGGGGTCAAGCAGGGAACGAAGATCGAGAGCCATCGCCGCAGAGCCTTCCCCGCCCGGGCAACCTTCGCAACCCCAGTACCAGCCCCGATCCCAACTGGATGCAGGCTTGCATTGGGCGCGTAGTTACCGCGCGGTAGCAAACCTGCGATAGAAAAGGGGTTTCCACGCACGGGACGGAACCGGCCCTCCAGTCGTTCCTCGGTCGAACCGTCACCGCAATCCCACACAGGAGACCGCAATGCCCGAAGCAGTCATCGTTTCGACCGCCCGTACCCCGATCGGTCGAGCCAACAAGGGTTCGCTGACCAAGGTCCGTCCCGACGACCTCGCCGCCACCATCATTCGTGCCGCGCTCGACAAGGTCCCGTCCCTCGATGGCAGCCTCGTTGAGGACATCATCCTCGGCACCGCCCAGCCCGCCGGCATGCAGGGATACAACATCGCCCGCGTCGTGTCCGAGCTTGCCGGCATGGGTCACGTCCCCGGCGTCACGGTCAACCGCTACTGCTCGTCATCGCTGCAGTCGATCCGCATGGCCGCCCACGCCATCAAGGCTGGCGAGGGTGACATCTTCGTCGCCGCCGGCGTCGAGACCGTGAGCCAGTTCATGTTCGGCATGTCCGATGGCATGGCCAACACCCACAACCCGCTCATGGCTGCCGCCGAGGCTCGCACCGCGGAACGTGCCGTTGGTGGCGCCCCGACCTGGTCGCCGTTCGACGGCGGCATCTCCGATTACTACCTCGGCATGGGTCATACCGCCGAGAACGTCGCCCAACTCGAGAACGTCTCTCGTGAGGAGCAGGACGAGTTCGCCGCTCAGTCGCAGCAGCGTGCAGTCGCCGCCCAGGAGCGCGGTTTCTTCGAGCGTGAGATCACCCCGATCCACACCGTCGACGCTGAAGGCAACCCCGTCATCATCACCAAGGACGACGGCCCCCGTGCCGGCACCACCAAGGAGAAGCTCGCCGAGCTCAAGCCGGCCTTCCGTCCCGACGGCACTGTCACCGCCGGCAACGCCTGTCCGCTCAACGACGGCGCCGCTGCTGTCATCGTCATGAGCGACACCAAGGCCCGCGAGCTGGGAATCACCCCCATCGCCCGCGTCGTGTCCTCGGCTGTCAGCGCCCTCAACCCGGAGATCATGGGTCTCGGCCCGGTCGACGCCTGCCGCATGGCTCTGGCCCGCGCCGGCATGACCATCAACGACATCGACCTCGTCGAGATCAATGAGGCCTTCGCCGCTCAGGCCGTTCCGTCGGCCAAGCAGCTCGGCATCAGCTGGGACAAGCTCAATGTGAACGGCGGCGCCATCGCCCTCGGTCACCCCTTCGGCATGACCGGCGCCCGCATCATGGCCACGCTGCTCAACGGCCTCGAGGACACCGGCGGCACCTTCGGCCTCGAGTCGATGTGCATCGGTGGCGGCCAGGGCATGGCCATGGTCATCGAGCGTCTCGCCTGATCCCAGCCGTCCCCGCAGCAGCTACGGCTGCTGCTGCAACTCCAACATCCTGAACACGTTCGAGGGCCCCACTGCGGTGGGGCCCTCGTCGTTGCTGGCTGGACGCGGTGTTGGTGCCAAGACGCGGTGGTGCCAAGTCGCCGTGGTGCCAAGACGCGCTGGTGGCGCCAAGACGCGGTGTTGGTGCCAGGTGGCGTTGATTGTGCAAAGACAGGATGTTGGTGCATGGACGCGCTGATGGCTGAGTTCGTTGCGGTCCGGACCCGTTCCTGATGGAAAAGGTCGCCAAACGCTTAACGCTTAACGCTTAACGCAGAACGCAGAACGCAGAACGCAGAACGCAACCGATTCTCCCAGACCGTCCGCTGCGCTCGGGCGCCTACGCTGGCGAGATGCTCAGTAATGCGAAGGGGACCATCCGCTCGAAGATCATGGAACTGGGCCGAAGGATCGTCACGCAATCCGGGAAATGGATGGTCGCCCGGACAACCGACCAACAGGACCTCACCCAACTACTCCGACACTTGCACCCGGTCGTGCCCCCGCAGGGTCTGCGACGATTAGGGCCGGCCAGCGACGGTGGGTATCTCGTTCCCAACGACCTCGAAGGCATCACGGCGTGCTTCTCCCCCGGCGTGGGTGAGCTCTCCGGTTTCGAACTCGACTGCGCCGAACTCGGTATGCGCGCCCATCTCGCCGATGCCTCGGTGGAGTCAGCGCAGTTCGCCGACGACCGACTCGATTTCATCCCGAAATTCGTACGAGCGATTCAGGATGATCAATCGGTAACGCTTGACGAGTGGGTGGCGACGACCGAACCGGATGTCACGGACGACCTGCTGCTCCAGATCGACATCGAAGGCGACGAATGGGGCGTCTTCCTCGGGGCCTCGTCGTCGCTACTCAAGCGGTTCCGCATCATTGTCGTGGAACTGCATGATCTCCAGCGCCTCTTCGACGCGAATGCGTTTCCGCTTCTGCGCCTGGCCTTGGACAAGATCCTCGAGAATCATGTCTGCGTGCATATCCACCCGAACAACTGTGCTCCCGCGGTGACGTTCGGGAACACCACCTTGCCCGATGTTGCCGAGTTCACGTTTCTCCGAAACGACCGAATTGATCTCGGGTCAGCTACGTACGCAACCCGATTCCCCCATCCTCTCGATGTGGACAGCACCACATGGAACCCGCCGATGGCGCTGCCAGGTTCGCTCTACCGAACCTCCTGAGCGATTGTCCGAAGAGGTCAGCTCGGGTCGTCTGTGACTGGATTCAGGATCAGCGTCGGGTTGCGGCGCTGACCATCGCCCGATCCACGAGTTCGTTCAGCGCCTGGTGAGTTGTGTGAGATCTCGCACTGCGCCATGGGCCGCCGACGTAGTGAGCGCGGCATAG
>WLCQ01000135.1 GCA_009705225.1 Actinomycetota bacterium
ACATTGGCGGCCAGCAGTGCCGCACCTGTCGGGGTGGTGAGTTCGCGCTCGACGTCGAGCCCATAGGTGGGCGCACCGGCAAGCAGTGCCACCACTGCCGGCACCGGTACGGGCAGAACCCCATGGGCGGCGCGCACCGTGCCGGTGCCGTCGGCCACTGGCGATGACGCAACCTCATCCACCCCGAGCAGTTCGAGGGCGATGCACACGCCAACCACGTCGATGATGGCGTCGAGCGCGCCCACCTCATGGAAGTGCACCGACTCCGGTGGCTGACGATGCAGACGTCCCTCGGCCTCGGCCAACGCCCGGAACGTGGCCAGCGCACGACGATGCACACGGTCGGGCAATTTCGCGTCGGCCACGATGGCAGCGACCACAGCCGCTGACCGGGCCGGAGGTGTGGCCTCCGTGTGTACATGCACTTTTGTGCCGCCGATGCCGGAACGCAGCACGGTCTCGGTCTCGATCGACCAACCACCCACCGGCAGGCGAGCGAGCATGGATCGCAGTTCGTCGACATCGGCACCGGCATCGATGAGCGCACCGAGGGCCATATCGCCGGCGATGCCCGAGAAGCAGTGGAACCAGGCGACCCGCGTTGTCGGCCCATCGGCCGCGGGGATGGTGATGCCCTCCCAGGCCACCGGCCCCTGGATCACGCTGTCATCATGCGTGTGGGAGTGAGAACCACCGTGGTCGGGGTCATGCGAATGATCGGGGTCGTGCGCCTGCCCGGGGGAATCGCCGTGAACGTGATCGTGTGGTTCAGACATCGGGCCGCTCGGACACGCGCGCGTTGAGCATGCGCAGAATCGCACAGGCCGCCCCGAAGCCGTTGTCGATACCGACCACCGTGAGCCCTGACGCACACGAGGCCAACATGCCGAGCAATGCCGTGACGCCTTCGAGTGATGCGCCGTAACCCACCGATGTAGGAACGGCCACCACCGGCGCCGCAGTGAGACCGCCCACCACACTGGCCAGCGCTCCCTCCATACCAGCGACAACCACGATGGCATCAGCTGCAGCCAACTCATCGACTGCATCGAGCACCCGGTGGAGCCCCGCCACACCGATATCGGCGATGCGAACCGGATGAAGGCCATATGCGCTCAGGGTGGCGGCACACTCATCAGCCACCGGCAGATCAGCGGTTCCGGCGGTGACCACGACGATGCGTTCGGCACGAGCAGCCGCTGGGCGCCACACAACAGTGTGTAACTCGGTGCCGTGACGATCGCCGCCTCCCGCCGCGATGACCACGCCGTCGGGATTTGCTCCGGTTGCCGCCGCGACCTGTGGAGCCGAGGCCCGTGACAGCACCACCGGTCCACTTCCGGGTTGGGCCAGCAGTTCGGTCACGATCGCGGCGCAGTGACCAGCTTCTTTGCCGGGGGCGAACACGGTCTCGGCCATCCCCTGGCGCAGCGAGCGATGGTGGTCGATACGAGCGAAGCCAAGATCGGCGAAGGGGAGTCGACGTAGAGCGGCGACGGCATCATCGGCACTGACCTCGCCGCGCTGCAGCCCTTCGACCAAATTCCGCAGGCTCACCTCGTCCATGGCCTCTATCCTCGCTGATTGTGAACGCCCCCGCCGAAAAGACCACCGAATCTGCTGACTGGTCGGGACGAACCATCGCCTATCTGGGTCCTGTGGGCACGTTCTCTGAACAAGCGCTGCTGAGCCAGCCCGATCTTGCCAGCGCCAGCGTTCTTCCGATGAGCACATTCGGTGAGGTGCTGCGCGCCACCGAAGACGGCGAGGTCGACTACGCCTTCGTCGCGATCGAGAACGCCATCGAGGGAACAGTGAACGCCACCCAGGACGCTCTCGTGTTCGACGCCGATCTGTTCATCCAACGCGAGGTCGTCCTGCCGATCCACCTCGATCTCATGGCCCAACCCGGAGTTGCCCTCGGTGACATCACCCAGGTGATGTCGTACCCGCACGCGCTCGCCCAATGCCGTCACTATGTGGCCCGTGAACTGCCCGGCGCGATCCCCGAGGCAGCGAATTCCACCGCGGAAGCAGCACGGCTGATCGCTGCCGCCACCGGCGAACTCGCCCGAACCGGTGCCGCCATTGGGCCGAGCCGCGCGGCAGCGGTGTACGGGCTTGAGGTGCTCGCCCACGCCATCGAGGATCACCCGGATAACGCGACTCGATTCCTGCTTGTTACTCGCGACCTCATTCCCGCCGCTACCGGACACGACAAAACCTCGATCGTGGTGTTCCAGCGGGCCGACGAACCCGGCTCACTGCTGTCGATCCTGCACGAGTTCGCCGATCGTGGCATCAACCTCACCAAACTCGAGTCACGCCCAACCCGTCGAGGGCTCGGTGATTACTGCTTCCTCATCGACCTCGAAGGACATATCGCCGACGAGCTCGTGGCCGACGCGCTGCGTTCACTTCGGGCTCGTCAGGCGGACGTGAAGTTCCTCGGTTCGTATCCCATCGCCGGGGAACAGGCCGAGCAGGTGCGCGTCGAGGTCAACGATGCCCAGCGTGAAGCCGATGCCTGGCTCGCCGCTCTGCGTACGCGGGTTCGCCGGTGATTTCACTCTTCACCACGGATTGGCCGTCGATTCCTTGAGCGCCTCTGGGGTCAGCACGCCCGACCCGATACTTCCCCGCTCCAGATCTCTTGACGGTGTTCGAGGGCTCGCTGCGCTCGGTGTGCTCGTCTTCCACTGCGTGTATTTCAACGGTTTCTGGAGTCGGCTCTACTCGGAATCGAAAATGACAGGCGTGCTCGTGGCGAATAGCGCCAACTTCTGTGTCTGCGTCTTCTTTGTTCTCTCCGGATTCCTGCTGTTCCGGGAGTTTCTGGGCCGGATTCTCTTCGACGAGGCAACAACGCCGACTCGGTCGTACTTCACACGACGGTTCTTGCGTATCTATCCCGCCTATTGGGCGGCGTTGCTCGGGTTCGTCGTGCTGCTCGGCGCCGACCAGCTTCATGGCAGCGTGTTCGGTCTGGTCACGCTCACAGAACGAAATCTGAACAGCACCCAGCCCGAGCCCGGCATTCCGGTCACCTGGAGCCTCTTCATAGAGATCGCGTTTTACGTCTTCCTCCCTCTTGCCGCCGCCATACTCTCTCGCGTCTGCCGCGGGAAACCTGTGGCTACCCGGTTGCGGATCATTCTCGGCTCTCTCATCGGGTTCGCAGTGTTCTCGATCCTTTGGATCTTCCTCGTCGATCGGTTCGCGAACAGCGACCTTCGACTCATGATGAATCTGCCCACCTACCTCGTGTGGTTCGCGCCGGGCATGGGACTCGCCACGGTTCTTCGCTGCCATCAGGAGGGGTTGCACATTTCGCCCCGAATTTCCCGCCTCGCTCGTCACCCATGGTGGTGCTGGGTCGGCGCCCTGGCACTCAACCTCGCGATCGCGAAGTTGAACCTCCTTCCGTCGACGAGCGCTACCGCGGTCGAGAGGCAGGTCAGACTCACGGCGCTCGCCATCGCCGCATTTCTCGTGGTCCTTCCGCTGGTTCTGACCTCGCGGCCTTCGAGGATCCACACGGTCGTCGGCGCCAGACAGCTCGCTTGGGTCGGCACAGTTTCCTATGGCGTCTACCTCTGGCATGTCATCGTGATCCTCGTGATCATCAAGCTCACCGACCACGGCGCCTTCAGAAACACCTTCGGCGCGACCCTCGAACTGATCGCAGTGGTCCTGCCGATCTCGTTGCTGCTCGGATGGATCAGCTTCTGGGGGATCGAGCAACCGGCGATGTCACTGGCCCCGCCGCGAGGTGCCCGTTCCATGGGTTCCCAGCAGGACCGGTAGTCTTTCGTCGCTTCCCGGGAGGGGTGGCAGAGCGGACGAATGCGACGGTCTTGAAAACCGTTGAGGGGCAACTCTCCGGGGGTTCGAATCCCCCCCCCTCCGCCCTGTATGGTTTTTCAGCATCTGGAGAGGTGCCGGAGTCCGGTCGAACGGGCCTCCCTGCTAAGGAGGTGACGGCGAAAGCTGTCCGTGGGTTCAAATCCCACCCTCTCCGCTCGGTAGAACCCTGCTTCGAGACGCTCTGCGAATCGGAGCAGGGTACTCATCTGCATCATGTCTGGCCCACCGGCTTCATGGCTTGGCGTCATGAGTGCTCCCCACGGCGTTGATCGTCGAACTCGGACACAGGGCCTCGTGTCTTGTGGTCCGATTTTCTCGAATAGCCTTGAGAAAGGACGCCGACGCCTAGATCAGTTGAGATTCTCATGGACAGTTCAAATCTCACGGCGTTCGTCATCAACCTCGACTCGCGTCCAGACCGGCTCGCCGAGTTTCGGCGACGCACCAGACGATGCTCATTCCCTATCGAACGCTTCCCCGCGATCACATCCGAGCAACTGATCGCTCAGGGCCTGGTAGCCGAACCCTTTCCGTGGCAGGCCTGCACGGAATCGCATCGCTCCATCTATCGAATAGTGATCGAGCGCAATCTCGAATGGGCGCTGGTGTTGGAGGACGACATACTTCCGATCGTCGGGTTCGATCGACGGGTTCGATGGGCACTTGAAGCAGCCCCAACTGAGGCTTGGTTGGTGCAGCTCGGCCATATTGGAAATGCCGGGTCCCGAACTCGCAGAATTCTTCGTTCCCTCGGCGGGCATGTGCTTCATTCAGCGAATGAACAACGCTGCGAGCAGTACTGGTGGGGATCGCACGCGTACCTCGTCTCGAAGCAATTCGCTGAATTCATGCTGGAGTATCCGCTCAACACAGAGAGTCACGACCAGCTCGTTCGCCGGCTCAGTCTCGAGAGCGAACTCAAACACCACTGCTTTGTGCATCACCCGAACCTGGGTGCCCAGTCCGCCTCCGAGTCCGATATTGGACCGGGACCCGAAGCGATCCCCGGGATGCGGCATGGTTTGAGGAATTGGCGTCGGCTTCTGCTGTGACTGGGCTGTTTCAATCAAGACTGCGGACGCCCCAGGCACGCGAGTACTGCGTGGTGCCCGCATCGCACCCGCGGATTTCATACGCCGCAGTCCACCTATTAGAGTGACAACCCTGCGCTCGTAGCTCAATTGGATAGAGCATCTGACTACGGATCAGAAGGTTGGGGGTTCGAGTCCCTCCGAGCGCGCTGCATAGTTGCGGGGCAGACCGCTGAATTTGTCACTGGAGCCGATCCTCATGGGTCGGCTCCTGTGCGTCAGGGTCGTCTGCCGCGGTTGCACCTAATGTGCGAAGTTGTGCTCACGATTACGAATATCTGGGAACATGTGACTGGTCGGTTAGCGAGGCTTCCAGCAAAGGAGATTGAGACAAAGTCGTGGGCGAAGGACTGAATTCAACGACAGTGTCGAGGTCGGCCAGACAGCGGATCATGGTGTTGGTCGCCGTGTTCGGAGTTCTGGTTTCGATCATGGCCACGGCCTCGCCAGCTAGCAGCGTGACACCATGTGATGCTGGATCACCACCGTCTGCGCCCTCAGTAACGAAGGTGGCGTCTGGCGATTCGTCGGTAGAGATCTACTTCAATCTTGGTTGTGAAGATGTTGAGACGATCACGATCAACTACCTCGAAACTGGCGGTGCAGGGATGAATTCCGTGACGCAGGCTGATATTCAATCGCCAGTGACGATCAGTGGCCTGACCAATGGCACCCCGTACTTCTTTCAGGTGCAGGCGGCGAACTCGAATGGTCGTTCCCCGGGGTCAAACACTGGTTCAGCAACACCCTCGACGACGCCGTCGGCCCCGTGGGATCTTGCCGCCGAGCCTCGCGACCTGTCGGTTGAGGTCTACTTTCAGCCTGGCGCCGATGGTGGAGCGGCGATCACGAACTATGCGTACCAACTGAACGGTGGGTCCGTGCAGGCTTTGTCTCCTGCTCAGGTCACCGCGCCAGTGTTGATACCCGGTCTCACCAATGGCACCACCTATGAGCTGAAGTTGTACGCGATCAACGCGAACGGTATCGGCGCTGCATCTGCACAGGTCCGGGCGTATTTACCTCCGGGGGTTTCAGTGTCGTTCCCACCTCGCACGACTCCGTCGGCTCCAACCGCTGTGACCGCCTCGCCGGGCAACGGCAGCGCGTCAATTGCTTTCACTGCGGGTGCTGACGGAGGCGCGGCAATCTCGAAGTATCAGGTCAAGGTTGGTTCTGGTGCCTGGACCGACGCGGTTGGTACGTCCTCGCCGATCACGGTCACCGGGTTGACGAACTACACCACGTCTTCGATCCAGCTAAGGGCCGTGAACTCAGTGGGTGCCAGTACTCCTTCGGTTGCGGTCACAATTCGTCCGAAACTGACCGGCCCCACGATTGGTGTTGCCTATTCGTCAGGGAAACAAGGCGTACAGGTTGGGTTCGCTTTCGCCCGTCCGGCCAATTCCACACTCGCAGGGTTCACGGTTCGCGCCTACGCGAAGGACACCACTACGGAGGTGTCTTCATGTCAGACCCTTCCGAATGGTCGAAGCTGTTACATCCCTTCGTTGACTTCAGGTGCTGAGTACGACATCAGAGTGCAGGCATATTTCACGCTTTCCGGAGAGACGAAGGTGCGCGAGAGCCTTGAATCAGCGACATCACTGGTGCGGGTCAACAGCTAGCAAGGTCCCTTCCCGTCACGAGGCCACGGTTCGGGTCTGCTTCCGCTCCTGGGCACCAGCAGCGCGTTCGGTGAGCAGACCCGGAGGACGCGGTGAGGTGGCGCAAAATAGCCTCATGTCCATCCCCCACACAGAGGAAGCGACGTGACGTCAGCCCGCCCAGACGATCTTTATGGCCTGAAGCTCAGTACTTCAGATGAAGCCGCATCTTCCTAT
>WLCQ01000136.1 GCA_009705225.1 Actinomycetota bacterium
AGCATCGCGAACAACTCGGCGCCTTCATCGGCCGATGCTCCGGTGGGATCACCCAGCACACCATTCGGCGACACTGCTCGGACTCCTCCGGTTCGCATGGCGGGCAGCAGCTCGGCCAGAGGCTCAGTCGCGCCAATCGACGCGAGATCAAGGCGCACCACCGATGGATCGAGATACAGCATCAACGAGGTTTCGGTGCGACCAGCGTGAGCATCGCCACCGGGCACCGACGGCGAGAACGCGAACACCGAGTGACCGTCGGCGACGAGTTGTCCGGCGGCTCTTTGCATTGCTTCGAGATTGCCACCGTGTCCGTTGACGAACACCACATGCGCGAAGTCACGATTCGAGCGCACCAACTCCACCAGGACCAGATTGAGCACATCAGTACCGATAGAAAGCGTGCCGGGGAAGCCGTCATGTTCGCCGGAGGAACCGATGGCGATCGCCGGAGCAACAAGCACATCAGTACGCGCCTCGGCCATAGCCCCCGCCAACGCCACTGCGATGCGGGTATCGGTGTCGAGCGGGAGATGCGGACCGTGCTGTTCCAGACTTCCCACCGGCACCAGCAGAGTGCGCGTCCCGGATGACGACACCTCGGGAGAGGTCATCGACGAGAGTTCCTGGGGAGCCATCTCCGTATCGTCGCACCTCTCGACCACTACCGCAGCCGTCGGCCGAGGTATTCAGCCCTGCAACGCGTCGGCGATGGCCTGCGGGATCGACGACGGACCAGCCAGGCTCACACATTTCGCGCCCACGGTCGCCGCCAGTTCCTCAGCATCTGCGCTGTCGCCGGCCGGAGCGAGGATCACCAGTTCGTCAAGCGCAGCCGCAGCCACCGCGGGATCGCCACCTAACGTGGGACGGGAATCGGAGAGCAGGATGGTGATGCGTCGGGTGGCCCGTGACCGATCGAGCTGCTCGCGTGCAGTGCGCAACCCGAGCGCGAGATCAGTCGGACCATGGCCACGAAGTCGCAGCAATGCATCGACAACCTGCTCGGGTTCGCGTCCCGAACCCTGCGATGCGATCACCACCGACTCCTCTGCGAACGCCACCACACTCGTGTCGATCGGCGCACGCCACAGACACGCCGCGGCCGCAACCGCAGCAGCCGCGAGTCGTTCGCCGGTCATCGAACCGCTGCGATCGATCAGCAGACACAGCGCGAGTGAGGGCTTCGACCATTCGCGGGTGTGCAGGTCCTCGAGCGAGGGCGCTTCCTCATGCGCTCGGGCGATGGCGAGGGTTTCGATGCCCCGATCAAGATCAAGTTCGCCATCGGATCGATCAGCGCGCGCATGACGAAGCCGACCAATACCGCGTCGACGCGGCACCCCCGAGCGCACCACATCCACGACCACCCGACCGGCCAGTTCACGCGCCAGTGTTCGCAGTTTCTCGTCGGTGGCGCCGCTGAGCGATGCCAGCAGTGCCAGCGCAGCATCGGGGTCGTCGCGCATCAGCTCATCGAACGCGGCCTCATCGAGTTCACCCACCTCGGGTGACACTTCATCGAACCCGGGCTGACGGCTCAGACTGTGTCGTGAGGTGGTGCGCCGCGCCGCCTCGGCCAACGCATCCTCTGCCTCATCGCCCTCGAGCGTGCGCTCCTCATCGGAGGACTGGGCGCCGGGCCGGCCCCCGGGCTGGGGGCTCAGGCTTTTCCCGCGCCCGCCTCCGGCGGCGAACCATCAGCGCCGGAATCACCAGCACCGTCGTCGTCTGTCTCGGCGGGGTTGGCGGCCCACAGTTCGCGCACGACATCCTCGGCGTTGCGGCCGCCACCCTCACGCACACGGATGCGACCGGAAAGCGCAGCGAGCGCGGCATCGAGCCCAAGTGCGTCATCGTCGATCGAACCATCACGCAAGGACGCGAGCTGTTCGGCGATGAGCACGAGGTCGATGGAACCGCGAACCGAAGAACCGATGCGCACGTCTCCATGCACGCGACTTGCTCGCACCACACGCACCGCACGACGACCAATCTTGCTGTCGCCAACGGCACCGGTCTCGCGAGCCACGATTCGGTTCTCGTCGATGAGCTCCTGGTATCCCATGACCACCCGGCACACCCGGTCGTACACCGCAGACGAGATTCGAGCAGTGCCGATGGCGTCGAAGGGATTCATGGCAGCGACAACACGGAACCCTTGAGCAGCAACAACCCGACCAAGCCGGGGAACAGTGAGCTCACGCTCGCTCATCGCCGTGATGATGACGTTGAGGGTTTCCTCGGGAACGCGATTGATCTCCTCTATATAGAGGAGTGCCCCGCTGCGCAGCGCTTCGATGAGCGGTCCGTCGAGGAAGACCTCGGGCGAGTAGCCCTCGGCCAACACGCGGGCGGGATCAAACGTGCCGATGAGCCGGGCCGGGGTGAGCTCGGCGTTGCCCTCGACGAAGACAAGTTCGACGTCGGCTGATGCGGCCAATGCCCGCAGCAACGTGGACTTGCCGGTTCCCGGAGGGCCTTCGAGCAGTACATGACGATCAGCGGCAAGAGCCGCAACCACGACTTCGATCTCGGGACGACGACCGACCACGACCGCGTCGAGGGCGTCGACCACACTGCGGGTGAAACCGCTCATGCGCGAAACCCGCCATTCACATCAATGATGGCGCCGGTGAGTGAACCCGGCGCATCGACACAGAGCCATTCAACCGTTGCGGCAATCTCGTCGGGTTCGATCAAGCGACCGATGCGGGCCTGATCGACGAATCCATCGACCGATTCGAGGCCATAGATCGCAGCGCTGGCCCGAAGCATCTCGGTATCGGTGGAACCAGGGGCTACAGCGTTGGCGGTGATTCCGGTGTCGCCGAGTTCGGCAGAGAGTGCGCGCACCAAGCCTGCGACTCCATGCTTGGCCGCCGAGTACGCGGCCATCTGCGGAAGACCGTGATGAGCAGCAGCCGAGGCGATAGCCACGAAACGACCATTGCGTGGCTCGGGAGCACCAACCATCGCTGGCAGTGCAGCACGGGCGAGGTTGAACACACCGGTGAGGTTGATCTCGATCATGGCGCGCCAGGTGTCGTCGTCGGTCTCCCAGACCGGTGCGCCACCAGCAACAGCGCCAGCAGCGGCCACCACCACGTCGATGCGTCCATGGCGTTCAAGAACCGCGGCGACCACCTGATCGATCTCGGAACCATTGCGTACGTCGGCACTATGGGCCTCGCCACGACCACCGCACGCGGCAGTAGCGAGATCGAGTTCAGCGCTGGTGGCTTGTCGGTACGGGCCGGGAATGGGGTGCAACCGGGCCGGATCGGATGGCAGATCGATGAGCGCCACGGTGAAGCCACGGGCAGCGAGACGCTGCGCAGAAGCGGCACCGATACCGCGCGCGCCCCCGCTCACGATGGCGACCGGACGATCAGATGACATGGGTGCAGATCCTAGGACCGGAGCCTGCCCACCGACAGAAGCCGTGACTGCGGTGTGCGAGGCTTTCGGCATGGCTGATCCCGCCCCGCCTCCCGATGCCCCGTCGATGCCGCTGGATCTCGCCGATTTCGATGCCGTGGGGCTGCTCACCGAGGCCATCGTCTCGATCCGGGCCCATGTACTCATCAACGAACTCGAAGCTGCGGCCGCCGTCAGCGCTCCTGAAGGCTGGCACCGGCTGGTGATCAACGCGAAGAGCGGTGGCAGCAGCGTTCTCGTCGTGCGGTTCAACGAACTCTCGGTGTCACGCACCAAGAACGTGGCGACCGCTCTCAACAAGCGGGGCTGGCAGCTCGATGAGGACCACGAGGGAGCCACATTGCGTCAGGCTCCCGGCACGACCGCTACCGATGTGGCCTTCGAAGTGCTGGCCGCGCTCACCGTGGGCGGCGCCCCGCATGATGTGCGCCTCATGCACGCCACCGATTCCACCGGGGCACCTCTCGAACTGCGCAGCTAATCGCGCTCCAGCACTCGCACCGGCAGAACGCCTCACTACCCGAAGCGGCCACCGCCGCGGCGGTCACCTTCGCCCGAGGATTCCGGATTCCTAGCTACATCTCGTCAAGCAGGGATTCGAGATACGGAAGCGCAGCACGATCCTTCGGGCGGTCGGCGGCGCGCTTCGAAGCGATGATGTCGGCAAGCGCCCCGATGCGGATCCGAACTCCGTCTGCGATCTCGACCTCGAACGCATGACTCTCCCATCCGGCATACCCGTCGAGAACGCCAGCCGGACGGAAGATGAGGTCAACGTCGCCGAGATCGCCGACCAGGTTCAGCATGATCTCGGAGTTCCCCAGGAAGGCCGCATCCATCGGAGCGGGGACGGGCTCATCAGCCGTTCGGATCATCGCATTCATGCGCCGCAGGGAACGGGCGAGGCGCTCGAGATTGTCGCCCGACCGATCCGGAACAAGGTCGATGTCCTTGGTCGTCAGCGAAGAACCGTGGACCACTGCGGCGAATCCACCGACAACGATGTAACGAACACCCTCTTCGTTCAGGATCTCGCAGATCCGAACCGGGTCGTACATCAGTCCGACGTCACCGATTGGTGGAGACCCGCGGCATTTTGAACAGCCAGAAGTTGGTTGGCGGCCTCGACCATGACCCGCACGCGCTCGGGGACGGTCAGACGAAGTTGGGCGCGTATCTGGGCAACATCAACCCCACGATCGTCCTCACACCTACTGGGTGAATCCACACTGAGGATTCTAGGAGCCTCGCCCGGAGAACGCCCTCGACTGGTGCGCGACGACGAGCCGAGGTCGAACTCAGGCAACAGGAACACCACCTAGTCGCGTTCGACCACGCGCACCATGCCACTTTTGGCGATCGTGTCGAAATCAGAATCCGCGTGGAGCAGTGGCAGATCGAGTCGTCGACCAGCAGCTGCGATCAGGCAATCGATCATCCTTCGCACGGTACGACCCTCGCGTCGGCAGGTGCGGTAGATCATCGCGGCATCGCTGAAGTCGCTCGGCACTGTTTCGATGAGCATCGCCCGAGCGAGCAACCGCCGCAGGTTGAGCAGGTGTACCTCGTCGCGTGCGCCCGCGAGGATCTCCATCTCGATGGCACCGGTGATCGCCACTGCCTCGTCAGTCGAGAGAAGTCGCGCAAGTTGTTCACCCGCGGGCGAGCCCGTGTCGCGCAGAAAGTCGATCCAGGCGGAAGAATCGACGAGGATCATCCGAACCGGGATCCGCGCAGTTCGTCGAGGTCGCCCTCCCACCCTGATCCGCGCTGCGCGAGGGCTTCATCGACGGTCATGGGCTCGGCGGCGAGAGACCGGAGAGCGAAATTGACGGCTTCGCGCTTCGTCGTGAGACGGAAGCGGTCCATCACCGCCTGACATGCCGATTCGTCGATGTCGATGTTTGTGCGTGCCATACACCAACAATACACCTCTGTCCACGACGATGTACGCGACGTCCGCTACACAGCGATCGTGCGTCAATTGATCGGGGTTAGTTGGTCCAGGGTCCGTAGGTGTCTTGGGTGCTAGTACCAAGAGCGTTCGTGGCCGTGAGGCGGAACTCATAGGAACCACCGGTGGGGAGCCCGGTCACAGTGCAGGAAGTTCTGTTGGCGTTGACACTGCAACCCCTGTTCACTGCGGTGCCAGCATTCGTGAACGTGGTGAGTGTGTACCCGGTGATCGGGGAACCGTTCGCTGTTGCCGCACTCCAGGACACCACCGCGATACGAGCTGTCGCACCAGCAACGACATTGGTGATCGTCGGCGTTGACGGAACATCCTTCGGGATCACCGAACCCAACACTCTCGATGTCGCACTGTCACCGATCGCGTTGGTCGCGATTCCCTTGATCGTGTACTTCACACCAGTACTCAACCCACTGATCGTGCAGATCAACTCGACCGTCGTGCACGACCCCACTGGTGTCGCACCACCGCCGGTGTACGCGCTGTAGGTGTACCCACTGATTGTGAGACCACCGTTCGAGGTCGAAGCTGTCCATTGAATGACCGCAGAAGTTGCTGTGACCGAATCCAACACAGCCTTACCCGGCGCTGAAGGCACAACACCCGGCGTCACCGAAACTGGTTTCGATGCCACGCCGGCACCATCGTCGTTGAACCCGCGAACCCGAACCGTGTACGTCGTGCCATTCGTGAGACGACTGATCGTGAACGAGTTCGCTCCTGCCGTACGCCAGGGTCCCGCTCCGTTGAGTTGATACTGGAAACCAGTCGCCACCGGTGAACCCGACACCCGATCAGAACCCGGGCTGTACGTGACCGTGATCGTGCGATCCCCAACGCTGGTGTCAGTGATCGTCGGAGCAACCGGGCGGACCAATGCTCCCGATGTCATGACTCGATCAGTTCCGTCACGACTCACCGCGACACGCAACCCACGCAGACACACAATCGATGTCCACGAATTCGATTCGGCGGCGTCACGCGGGAACCACGCTTCACCATCAGCAGACGTCATCACCGAACCGTCCGTCGCGACAGCAACAAACACCGTCTCACAAGACCGAACCGACGACCACGAAGAAGTCGGTGCCGAATTCTGCGAAGTCCACGTCACACCATTCGTCGACGACATCACCGAACCATCAGCAGCCACCGCAACAAACAAACCATCAGAACCACGCGACGTCACCGACGACCACGAAGCAGCCGACGCAGCAGTCCGCGAAGTCCACGCCACACCATCAGCCGACGACATCACCGAACCATCAGCAGCCACCGCAACAAACAAACCATCAGAACCACGCGACGTCACCGACGACCACGAAGCAGCC
>WLCQ01000137.1 GCA_009705225.1 Actinomycetota bacterium
AAGAGCGCCTCGAAGACCCGACCCGAGGCCGACCCGCCCTGGCTGACGACATCGGCCAGACCGAGTGCGAGGGCGAGGGAGGCCTGGAACTGCTCACCGCCACTGAGCGAGCCGGGTGGCCTGGCGACTCCTGTATGGGCATCGAACACTCGCAGTTCGAGCCCCGCTTGAGACCTGCCGTTGTTGCCGGCATCGGTGCGCTCGAGGCGATAGCGACCAGAAGTCATACGTTCGAGATGGATGCTGGCCGCCAGGACCACGCGATCGAGTTCACCCGCGAGCACCCAGGTTTCGAGCGACACCTTGCGTGGTCCCTGGCCATCGCAGGTGCGGGCGAGCGCGCTGAGTTGATCGGAGCGTTCAAAGGCGTCGGCCGCGCTGACGGCGATGGCTCGGGCTGACTCAAGATCGTCGGAGGCCTGACCGAGACGCTCGTCGATACGCGAGACGTCGTCGGCGAGGGTCTGAGCGGTCGCGAGTTTCATTGCCGCATCGGCCTGAATCGCCGTGATGTCGGGGCATTCGGCAGGGAGGTCAAGCGCCTCCAGTTCGGGAAGGCGAGCATTGATACTGGCCCGGCCGGTGTCGTGGGTCGCAACCTCAGCCTCGAGGGCGACGCGCTCGCTGGGTTCAATAACAGCCGCCTCGGCTGCAGCAAGATCGGCGAACCCGGAGGCAAGGAGTGCGTCAGCGACGAGTGTCTCCGTCGTTCGAACTGCGCCAAGGGCGTTCTCGAACTCGGTGAGCGCCCTGCTCCACTTCGTGGTTGCGATGTCGAGTTGATCGATGGCCTGCGAACGACGTTCGAACACTGCAACCAGTGCGGCTCCTTCGGTGTCGAAGCGCTCAGCAAGCGCACCCAAGCCACCGCGCGCGGCATCGAGTTCGGTAGCGGCCGCAACTTGCTCGGCACCCAGCCGGGCGAGATCGACCTCAAGTTCGGTGGCCCGCCGAGTGAGTTCATCGCGATCGACCCGTATGGCTTCGACCGCATCGCCCAATACATTGCGCTCGCGCACGGCAGCCTCGGAACCGGCGAGTGCCTCCTGCGCCGAGCTCAGGTGCTTGGTGAACTCGGCGATCGCCAAGCCTGCGTCGTCGCCGAGCGAGGACAGGAGCAGACGCAGTTCCGTGTCGATGGCCTCAACCGACGCAGCCGCTTTCGAGGCGACGGCGGCGGCGCGATCCAATTCGGCCGCATCCACTGCATCGCCAGCTGCGGGGGTTGCTGGAGCCGGATGCTCGGTGGCACCGCACACCGGACAGGGTTGCTCGGCCACAAGTTCGGCCGCCAACCGGGGCGCGGCATCGGCAATGAAACGGGCCGTCAGGATCTGCTGCTGACTCGAGGCCGCGAGAAGTGCCGTTGCTGCGTCTTGCTTCTCGATGACGAGTTCGCCAGCGCGTGTGGCCGCGGCGAGACGATCGGAGGCGGTTCTGACCTCGAGCTGATGGACGGCGAGTTGGTCGGCAACCGGGGCGAGTTCGACAAGGCGGTTGTCGCGAACCTTGAGGTCGGTGTCGATCTCCCCGAGACGATCGGTGATACCCGCTCGTTCGGCGGTGGAGGAATCCAGCGAGGTCGAAACTTTCTGCAGCTTGGTGCTCGCGTCGATCACCGCATCGAGTGCACGACGCTGCGCCACCACATCACTCCGGGCATCGGCGATTGCCGTGACAAGTGGTTCGAGCGAGTCATGAGCCACGACACCAGCCGGCGTGGATGCGTCGACGACATCCTGACGAGTGGTGTTTCGAGTTTCGGTGGCACTGTCGGCGGCGAGAGTTGCTGTGCGTAGGGCAGCGATTGCGGTGGACACCGGCCGGGCCGAGGTATCGGCCACTAGTCGGGCGCGGGTGATGGCGATGACCGGGGCCTGTTCATCGAGGGCGACGGCAGCTGCGCGGAGATCGCGACGAGCGATCCAGTCGCGGACCTCTCGCGTGGCGGTGGCCTCGAGCTCGGCGGCAACCCGTGACGCGTCGGCCGCGCTGCGAGCGGTGCTGCGGCGACCCGCAGCGGCTGTGTCGAGCTCGGCACGAAGTGCATCGAGGCCATCGAGCGTGGCGGCCGTAGCGGATTCTTCGTCGATGATGTGCGGCACCTCATGGCCGAGGTACTCGGCGGCCTGCCGAAGATTGCTGATGAGACTGTGCCGATGGTTGCTGAGTTGCGCCTCGAATGCGGCAACCGCGCCCTTCGCCTCGTTCATGCGCTCTTTGAGGCGGTCGGTGACCGTCAGCCAGCGACGAGTGTCGAAGAGTTGCCGCAACAGGGGTTGACGCTCGGCGGTATCGGCAAGCAGGAACTGCTGGAAGCGGCCCTGGGGAAGAAGCACGACACGCTCGAATTGATCGGCGCTCAGACCGATGAGTCCGGCGCACGCATCAGCGACCTTCGCAGCATCGTTGGTCCTGCCGGACTTCGCGGTTGTCCCGGCCTTGTTGGCCAAGGTGACATTGTCGGACTCGCGAACGAGCACTGCAACGGGAGGCTGCTTGACGAACTCGGCCCCCTTGCGCTTTCCCGCCCGGAACTGTTCGGGTGAGCGCTCAACCCGATAGACCACGCCATCGACCTCGAAACGGAACGTGACCGAACACAACACGCTCGAATCGGCATGGTGCGAACGAATATCGCCTGTCTCGCGCACGCCCGGGACCTCGCCGTAGAGCGCGTAGGCCATGGCGTCGAACACGGTGGTCTTGCCCGAACCAGTCGGGCCGGTAACGACATAGAGACCCAGACCGGACAAGGCGGTGAAATCGATGACCTCGGTGCCGGGGTACGAACCGAATGCGGTGAGAGCGAGTGACAGCGGCTTCATGCCACACCCTCCGAGCCGGTGAAGACCTCGTTGAGCACTTCGGTGAGCACATCGAGCTGCAAGGGACTGAGGTCGGTTCCTACAACTGTGGACCAGAACCCGTTGGCCTCCTCGAGTGGCGTTCGGCGCTGCTCGATCGGCGCCCCATCGCCCCCCAGTACGACCGTGGAACCAGAGAGCGCCATGACGACATCAATGATGTGCGGATAACGATCGGCAAGGCGCGACTTGGCATCGGTGACATAGGTGGCGTCGGTGAGCGTGGCCCGCACGTAACAGTCGATGGCCTCGGGATGGGCATCATGGGCCAGCAGTTCCTCGATGGTGCCGGTGATGGACGCAACCCGGCGACCGACGGGCACCGGCTCAGTGACGACCGAACATGTGCCGTCGGGAGCCATGTCGATGATGACCACGGATTTGGGCGCAGTTTCGGAGAACGAATACGGCAGCGGCGTACCCGAGTATCGGATGGTGTCGGTTCCGCCGATGATCTGCGGGGTGTGCAGATGCCCGAGGGCGACATAGGAGAAGCCATCGAGCAGTTCGGAACCAACACGGTCGGTGCCACCCACAGAGAGTTGACGCTCAGAATCGGAAACCGACGACCCCGCAACGAAGGCGTGCACGATGGCGAGCGACCGAGCACTGCCCACCTCGGCCAGCGAGGATCGGGCGGTGTCGAGCGCGGCACCGAGTACGGACGCATGGGTGCGGGCCACCTCACGCTCGGTGAACGCTGCCTTCCACTCCGGCGGCGCCGCTTGGGGCTCGAGGAAGGGCACAGCCACGACATCGAGCGGCCCATCGGGGAACTCGAGCCGGATGACCTCGCCGGCTCGCTCGTAGCCACCACGCACGTAGATGCGGGCGGCATCGGTGAGACCATCATGGGCAGCCACGCGATCGGCGCCATCGTGATTCCCGGCGATGGCGACCACGGCAACACCCCGGGCAGCCGCCGACTGCAACACCTGCCGCCAAAGCGCCACCGACTCAGTGGGCGGGATGGAACGGTCGTAGAGATCGCCGGCCACAACCAGCAGCTCGACGCCGTGGCTGTCGATGGTGGCCAGCAACCAATCGACGAACGCCTCCTGATGGGCATGGAGCGACACGGAGCCGAGACTTCGACCGAAGTGCAGGTCGCTGGTGTGGAGGATTTTCATGGGTGGTCCGATCGTAGGAGGGGCGGCGGCCCGAGGACGGGCGAACCCGCCATCACACGAACCATGAACGTACGAACCTGCTGTGACAGTGCCCGGAACCACCCATCGGGTCATTTTTCCCGCCCGATGTGCGCAGGGGGGGTCGGAGCAGATAGGAAGGGGGTCGCAAGGAGAAGAGGTCGGCGGCGCTGCTCGACAGCGACCATTCGGCGGCATCACCCACTTCTCCGGTGTCCTGACAAGTAATCCCGCCCGTGCGGTCCTCCTCGGAGTTCCCGCCCGTGCGATCCAGCGTTGAGGGTCCCCGACCCGTCACCCCCATCGGAGTCATCACCATGACCACCACTGCACCCGAAACCGATCTCCTCGGCGTCGTGCTCACCCCCCGTCAGATCTGGGAACTCCTCGATCTCGTCAACGACGCCGAAGGCGATGCCGATGAAGACGTCCTCGACGCCGTCGCCGGCAAACTGCGAGCGCCGCGGGTGTTCACCCGGGTGAGCGCCGCCCGCTACCAGGGCCGCCTGCTTGCCCTCGAGTCGGACGAACATGAGGCACTGCTCGCCCTCGTCGAGGACGACGTCACCCCGAGCGAGGCCGTCATCGAATCCGTGAGCGCTGCGCTCATCGCCCTCGTGCCCGACCGTGGTCGCGGTTCGGGTCGCCCCAATAAGGGCTGAACCTCGCATGACTGATGCGTCGGCGGCCGCGGAGACCCGCGCCCGTAATCTCACCACTGTTCGATCGGCGTTCGCAGCCATTGCTGCGGGCGACGCCGAGGGTCAGCTATCGCACTACACCGACGACGTCATCTTCGAGCTGCCCTACACCGATCCGCCCAAGCGATCGACCACCCGGGCCGAGGCGCTGGCCAACATCGCCGCTGCGTTCACCGTGTTCCGGTTCGAACTCACCATCACCGCCGTACATGAGTGCCTCGACCCCGATGAGCTCATCATCGAGTTCAACGGCGGCGGTAGTTACCTGCCCACCGCAGCGCCGTACGCCAACGTGTACATCGCAGTGTTCCGTTTCCGCGACGGGCTCATCTGCTTCCAACGCGAGTTCTTCAACCCAGCGACGACCGCGAAGGTCATCGCCGGGTCCTGAACCAACCCGCACGGCGATCGAGTTGCGGCGTCAGACCACCCGGCGGCCTTCGCGCCAACGGGTATAGCGACCGGGCTTGGGCCAGCTCACCAACTCCGGTGTGAGCGGATCGAGCGTGCCGGCTCGCAAAGCACCCACCCACACTCCCGCGCTGTAGGTGACATCGTCGGCCACTCGACAGGCCACAAATGACACGGGATCGAGATCGGGTCGTTGACGTACCCAGTCAATGACACTCGGAGCGAGTGCGGCGGCCACCAGCGTGAGCCGGAACCGTCGATTGGGAATGAGTACGCCGAGAGCGAGTGTGATTGGCCAGAACGGCCGCAGCAGCGCTTGCGCGAATGAGCGACCCACCGACAGATGACCGAGACCAGCCAATTGCGCCGCTACCGGCAGCGGGTGATCAAGCGACTCCAACTTCTTCGAGAGCATCACCGCGGTGGCGCCGGCTACGCCAGTGGCGCTGATGAGATGCCCGCTCGCGGCCAACGCCCACGTGGCGATGCTCCATGTCGAAGTTTCAACCGGCGCCAACGCGCCGGGATGTCGCAACGCCAACGGCCCCGCGGATGTGCCGTAATCGAACCGACGGCGGGCCCAGGCCAACGGGCGCGTTCGATGCCGATGGGCCACGCGCGCTGTGGGTTGGTAGCGAACTGACCAGTCGGACTCATCGAGTCGCCACACCAGGTCGACGTCCTCACCGACCTGCATCTCATCGTCGAACCCATCGAGTGATCGCAGTACCGCGGTGCGCGCCACCATGGCAGCGGATGGAACATACGAAACTCGCGTGCGAGCCCGAACGCGCGCCGCGTCATCGCCAAGATCGAGCGCACTGCGGTGATGCTCGAACCGGGCCAGCACGCTCTGCGCTCCAACTGGTTCGGTGGGCACGATTCGAGGTGCCACCAGCGCAACCTGCTCATCGGCGAACAACGGCAACAAAGCATCGAGCCAACTCGGTTCCGGTTCGCAATCGGCATCGATGAACGCCACGAGCGCGGTGGTCACCGCATCGAGGCCGGTGTTGCGCGCGGCCGCCGGGCCACCATGAACTGCCCGCCGGTGCAGTGTGATCGGCACGCCATCATCAGTTCGCGTCGGTGTTTCAACGGGGACCGAACTGTTGTCATCGATCACGATGATTCGCGCCACCCGACCGACGGAATGCACAAGGCGCGGCGGCAACTCACCACGAACCGGGATGACCACGGTGACATCGGCGGGTGTGAAGGGCCCGTCGATGGCGATCGGATGTACAAGACCACCGTCGAGCAGCCGCCTCGTGAGCGTCGCTGCCGCGTTGCTATCGGGCACTGCTTCGCCAGCGAGCAGACGATCGACGAGACGCGCCCCATTCTCGGTCACCCGCATCACTCGCAACGGTGAACCACCCATGAGCACCGTGCCGGCACCATGACGTTTCAGCGAAGCATCAGCCACAACACGCAGCCCGACCAACGAGGTATCGCTCATCGATCGATAGCCCCGGCGAGACGGCCGGTGAGATCGGCAACAAGCATCGCGAACAACTCGGCGCCTTCATCGGCCGATGCTCCGGTGGGATCACCCAGCACACCATTCGGCGACACTGCTCGGACTCCTCCGGTTCGCATGGCGGGCAGCA
>WLCQ01000138.1 GCA_009705225.1 Actinomycetota bacterium
ATCACCTGCCTCACTCCCGAGCTTCCGCTGACCGACCTTGACCACGACGTCGCTGCCGTTCACGCTGTGCTCGATGCCTGCGATGGTCCGGTCACGCTGCTGGGTCATTCCTATGGCGGCGCTGTTGTAACTGTCGCCGGTTCACACCCGAACGTGGAACGACTGGTGCTGCTCGCGGCGCTGGCCCCCGACGTGGGCGAGAACGCAAGCGGTGGTCCGGTTGAGATCGGTACCGAGTTCATGTCGGCGCTCCGCTTCTCCGAAGAAGGCGTCACGTCAGTCGACCCCGAACTCGCGGCGCAGGTCTTCTATCCCGATGCCGATCCGTCCGATGCCGCGCACTGGGCGACGCGTCTTCGTCCGGGGAACACCGGCGGCGCAGTCCTGGTGTCGGTGGCGGCATGGCGCGAGGTACCCACCACCTACATCGTGTGCGCTGACGATCCGATCGTGCTGCCCACCGGCCAGCGGGCGCTCGCGGCCCGGGTGACCACCGATGTGCGCGAGATCGCCGGCGACCATTCACCGATGGTGTGTCGCCCCGCAGAACTGGCATCGTTACTCGCACAGATCATGGACTGAACTGCGCCGAGCCATGACCGAGGGTTCCCGCAGGCTGCCGCACGTCATTGGCTGCCGCACGTCATTGGCTGCCGCGTGTGACTGCCTGGCGCCTGCCGCGTGTGACTGACGAGCAAGCGTCACTCCTGCCGACTCACTGCCCGGCCCAGTCACCGGTGCCCGTCTCGTCGGGATCGGGCAGCACGATGTCGAAGCGTTCGTTGCAATCCGGACACCGGTAGGCCACGACATCGCCGGGCTCCCAGCCCTCCTCGGGCGGGTATGACAGCGGATGCAGCGTGCCCCCACAGTCGATGCAGGTCATTCCGAGTTCAGCGTCCATCGCCACAGGGTACGGTCGGAGCCGTGAGAGTTGTGGCCGGTGATGCAAGAGGGCGCAGGCTTATCGCCCCCGAGGGACGCGAGACCCGACCCACCCTCGACCGCATACGTGAGTCGATGTTCAATGCGCTCGCCAGTCTCGACGCCATCGAAGGGGCACGGGTGCTCGACCTCTTCGCCGGCTCCGGAGCACTCGGGATCGAAGCACTCTCACGTGGTGCCGACCATGTCACGTTCGTCGATTCCGACCGCAACGCTCGTCGGGCCATCGAGACCAATCTCATCTCGACGGGGTACACCGATCGGGCTGAGGTGATCGCGTCCACAGCCGACGCGTACCTCGCCCGGGCTGGAGCTGCGGCACAGCCCCATTCGCTGGTCCTGCTCGATCCGCCCTATGGGTTCGATGACGACGCGTGGACCACGGTGCTCGACGTGCTCCACGGGCGCCGCGGCATCGAACTCATCGTGATCGAATCGAGTCGAGAGGTCGCGGTTCCCCGCCGATGGGATGCCGTGAGGCAGAAGTGGTACGGGGGTACGCTCGTGAGCATCTTCACGCCTGCGGACTCCCCACCCTCCGAAACTCCCGCATCCGAAACAGCCGCATCCGAAACAGCCGCATCCCAAACCCCCACCTCCCAAACACTGATGGAGTTGTCGTGACCCGAGTGCTCTATCCCGGATCCTTCGATCCGATTCATAACGGCCATCTCGAGATCATCGCGACAGCGTCGCGGCTGTTCGATCATGTGGTGGTTGCTGCGATGCGTAATCCGCAGAAGGGTGAGCCGCTGTTCTCCCTCGAGGAGCGTCGCGAGATGCTCGAGGAGTCGGTGGCGCCGTTCGGCAATGTCACCGTCACGATGTTCGCGTCGCTCGTCGTTGATCTGGCCCGCGAACTCGAGGCCGACTTCATCGTCAAGGGTCTTCGAGCAGTCTCGGATTTCGAGAGCGAACTGCAGATGGCGCAGATGAACAAACGGGTCTCCGGGGTCGACACCCTGTTCATCCCATCGGCATCGGGGAACTCCTTCCTCGCCTCCAAACTCCTGCGCGAGATCACGAAATTCGGTGGCGATGTGAGCGACATGGTTCCCGGCCCCGTATCCCGGCGACTCCAGGAGAAGTACCCCGCATGAGCGATATCTACGACCACGAGGATGACGACGTCGAGCTTGATCTCACCCCGCCGGCGGTTGGTGCGCAGTACCACCCAGCCGAGGCTGAGAACCTCCTCGTTCACCTGCGCGATGTCATTTCCAGTGCCCGACCCGTGCCGTTGTCCGCCTCTTCGATGATCTCCAAGGATGAGGTGCTCGACCTCATCGATGAAGTGCTGCAGAAGCTCCCCGAGGAACTACGGGCTGCTCGATGGTTGCTCAAGGAACGCGCCGAGTTCATCAACAGCTATCAGCACGAGGCCTCGGAGATCGTGGCCAAGGCGCGTGCCCGGGCCGAGACCATGGTCCAGCGCACCGAAGTGGTGGCTGCCGCCGAACAGCGCGCCTACGAGATCGTCGACACTGCCCAGTCCGATGCCCGACGCCTCCGTCATGAGGTCGAAGACTTCTGCGACCAGAAGCTCGCCAGCTTCGAGATCGTGCTCGAACGCACCCAGAAGCTCGTCACTGCCGGTCGTTCCAAGTTGCAGGGCACCAACCTTCTCGCCGAGGCAGCTGCCGCAGCCGTTGTCGATGCTCCCTTCGATCAGTACTCCGATCAGTACTCCGATCAGCCGTCGGGCCAGCACGCGACCACCACCGAACGCGACTCCTCCTACGACGATGGCTCCTGGGGTGCGCCCGCAACCTCGAGCGGTGTCTACGACGAGTACGCCGATCTCAGCCCCGCGGTGCTCGATGCTGAGCGCTACGACGACGCCCGCGATTCGGGTGCGCCTTCTGATGATTCACTCCCATTCGATGACGATGATCCTTTTGGTGAGCGCGAAGCCGGTACCGGTCGATTGAGCGTGGTCCGCGATCGCTATGCCGATCTGCCGCCGCCCCCTGACGACCCGAACGCCACCACCACCATCGATGCCGCCGCCACCTTCTTTGATCAGGATCGCGCCTAGCCCATGACGGCGAAGCCCCTCGTGATCGGCATCGCCGATCTCCGTCGTTCGCCGGGCACCCGCCGGAAGGTCGAACGGTCGGTTGAACTCAAGGGTCTGGGCATCACGACCGCGGTTGTTCCCGAAGGGGCGGAGATCAGTCTCGAACTCACCCTCGAGACCATGCTCCCGGGACTGGTTGCCAGCGGGACCATCACGGTTCCATGGGAGGGGGAGTGTCGCCGCTGCCTCATTCCGGTGCGGGCCGAGTCGATCGTGGAGGTTCGTGAGATCTTCGACCCCCGTCCCATCGATGGTGAGACGTATCCGCTCGGTGAGGACCTCGTGAACCTCGAGCCGATGATCCGCGATGCCGTGCTGCTGGCCCTGCCCCTGGCCCCCCTCTGTGGCCCGGACTGCCTCGGTCCGGCGCCTGATCTGTTCCCCACCGGCGTGGCCGAAGACGAGGATCCTGCCGCTGTGGTGGCCCCCGCCGATCCCCGTTGGGCGGCACTCGCAGATCTCAACTTCGATTCCCCCGGCGACGAGGACTAGAGTCTCGTCTCCGTCCCGAGGACCACCGCGCCTCGGACCTCCGCTCGAACCGGGCCGCGGTGCCCCTCAGCCTCAGGAACGACCATGGCCGTCCCCAAGAAGAAGACCTCCAAAGCCAAGAGCCGAAGCCGTCGGGCCTCTGCATGGCGAATCACCACGCCGGCTCGCAGCACTTGCTCGCGCTGCGGCGCCGTCAAGCGTCCGCATGTCGTATGTGGCAACTGCGGTTGGTACAACGGCCGCCAGGCCATCGACGTCGACTGATCGATCAACGGAGCAGTTGACCATGTTGCCCATCGCAGTTGACGCAATGGGTGGCGATAACGCACCCGGTGAGATCGTGGCCGGAGCCATCCGTGCTGCCGAAGAACTCGGCGTCCCGGTTGTGCTCGTCGGTCGCCGCGACGAACTCGGTGACACGGGAGGCCTCGAAGTCATCGAGGCCTCGCAGGTGATCGCCATGGATGCCGACCCGGCATCGAGCGTGCGCACAATGAAGGACTCCTCGCTGGTGCGCTGCGCCGAGGCGGTCCGCGACGGCCGCGCCTCGGCCATGGTCAGCGCGGGCAACACCGGCGCCACGATGGCCAGTGCTCTGCTGCGCATGGGTCGCATCAAGGGCGTGTCCCGTCCCGCCATCGCGACGCCGATTCCGGTTCCGGGTGGCACACCCACGGTGCTGCTCGACGCCGGAGCCAACGCCGAATGCAGTGCCGACTGGCTCGTGCAGTTCGCGCAGATGGGTGCTGTGTTCGCCCGCACCCGTTACGGCATCGAAAACCCGAAGGTGGCACTGCTCTCCATCGGTGAAGAGCCCACCAAGGGAAGCCCGCTCGTGAAGGAGACCCACAAACTCCTTGCTGAGGGTTCCTGGATCGGTTCCACCGGAGCTCGTTTCATCGGCAACGTCGAGGGACGCGATCTCATGACCGATGAAGCCGATGTGGTTGTGACCGATGGTTTCACCGGCAATGTCGCGCTCAAAACCCTTGAAGGCGCTCTCAAGTCGATCGTCAGCAACCTGCTCTCCGTCTTCGACTCCACCGAGGAGACCCGTGCGGCGTCGGGGGTCCTCTGGCCGGCGCTGCTGCCGCTCTACGGTCAGCTCGATCCCGAGAACACCGGTGGTGCCATGCTCCTCGGCGTCGATGGGGTGTGCATCATCAGTCACGGGTCCTCGTCATCGGTCGCAATGGTCAACGCCATCCGGGTTGCCAACGACATGGTCACCGGTGGGGTTGTGGAGCATCTTCGAGAGGCCGTGCGTCCCACTGAAGGGTGATTCACGGCCGAACCCGGCCTGATTCACAAGCGCACAAGCTTCATGGGGGCTACCATCCGGCCGTCGTCGCCTTCCCGAGGAGATAATCCGTGCCCGCAGAGACCCATGTCGAGCAGCCCCCGATGGACCGAGCAGCAGTGTTCGCCCTCATCCAGGACCGCCTCGCCGACATTCTGGAGATCGACCCCTCGGCAGTCCATGAGGGTGATTCCTTCGCCGACGATCTCGACGCCGACAGCTTGGCGCTGATCGAACTGGTTGAAGCCCTCGAGGAAGATATCGGTGAGCGCACTGTCGGCTTCCGCATCGAGGATGAAGACCTCGAAGACCTCAAGACCGTCCGTGACGCCGTGGACTACGTCGTCGCCAAGCTGGGCTGACTCGCTGACTCCCGACCCGCTCTCCGCGCTGCTCGAGCAGCTGGGTCATGACTTCACCGACCCCGCGCCGTTGCTTCTCGCGCTCACACACCGATCCTGGTGCGCTGAGAACGCAGGTAGCCGTTCGAACGAGCGGCTCGAGTTCCTCGGCGACGCCGTGCTCGGCCTTGTCGTCACCGATCACATCTTCACGGCCCACCCTGAGATGCCCGAGGGTTCACTGGCCAAGCTGCGAGCAGCTGTGGTGAGCGAGCCCACACTGGCCGCCGTCGCTGCCGAACTGGGCGTGGGCGCATGCCTGCGTCTCGGTAAGGGTGAGTCCGCCAGCGGGGGCCGTGAGAAGGCCTCGATCCTCTCCGACGCCATGGAAGCAATCATCGGCGCGGTGTACGTCGATGGGGGTCCCGAAGCCGCCCGAACGCTCGTCGTCGACCTTCTCGCCGACCGGATCGACCTCGAAGCGATGGGTCCCGGTGCGGCGGATTTCAAGTCGCAGTTGCAAGAAATCCTCGCTCGCCGCTCATCGGGCGCACCCGCCTATGAGCTCAGCGATGAGGGCCCCGACCATGACAAACGCTTCTTCGCCCGTGTGCGGGTCGATGGCACGGTCATCGGCGAGGGCGAAGGACGATCCAAGAAACTGGCCGAGCAGGCTGCCGCTCAGGCGGCGTTCGCCCGGCTCACGTTGGTCGGTGCCTCCGGCGCCGCCAGCACCGACCACCAGCAGAATGAGCAGCGAAATGCCTGAACTTCCCGAGGTTGAAACCATCCGCCGAGAGCTCGAGAAGGAGGTCGTGGGCAAGAAGATCAAGACCGTTGTGGTCACCGGCAAGCGCACGATCCGTCGACAGAAGCCGGCTGAATTCGTGGCCGGCCTCGAGGGGGCGAAGATCACCGGCTCGCAGCGCAAGGGGAAGTACCTGCTGCTCGCGCTGGACACCGGCTCGGTGCTCGTCATCCACCTTCGCATGTCGGGTCAGCTGCTGCGGGCGGTCCCCAAGGATCCCGAGCCCAAGCACACACATGTCACCATCACCTTCACCCAGGGTGGCCTGCTGCGTTTCGTCGATCCCCGCACCTTTGGTGAGATGTTCCTCGCCACTCCCGACGAGATCACCACCGAGATCGAAGAACTCTCGACGCTCGGCGTGGACCCGGTCGAGACCCCGATGTCCTGGGTTGACTTCGGACACCTGCTGCGATCGAAGAACATGAAGCTCAAGACCTTTCTCACCGACCAGAGCATGATCGCCGGTATCGGCAACATCTACAGCGACGAGATCCTCTTCGACTCCGGCCTGCGCTTCGATCGTGAGACATCCTCACTCACCACCCAAGAGATCCGCCGGCTCTATCGCTCGCTCGTCGAGATTCTCCACGAGGCGTGCAAGTACAACGGATCCACGCTGGCCGACGCCCAGTACGTCGACATCTTCGGCAAGGCCGGCACCTATCAGGAACATCATCAGGTGTACGACCGCGATAAGCAGCCCTGCCGTCGTTGCCGCCGGGGCGACATCCAGAAGGTC
>WLCQ01000139.1 GCA_009705225.1 Actinomycetota bacterium
GAGCAGTTCGAGACGGCCGGTGCCGAGATCGACGGTCGCATCGGTGACCCCGGTGATACCGAGGGCTGCGAGTTCGCGACCCACGGGCGCGAGGTCGGGAGCGGTGACCCCTATCTGTTCGGCGAGCCAGGAATCGCCCCGATGCAACCATCCGGTGGCACGACCGGTCTCGTCGCGTTCGATACAGGGGTCATTACTCACAGACACATCTGTACGGGCGAGCGCCGAAGAGGACAACACCCAGGAAAGTCCGGTTCGATGCTGCACCCGCACGGCGACGTCACCGACGAGCGCATCGAGACGATCACGATCAAGCGCGCCATGACGGTGTTCGTCATAGCCCCCCGCTCGTACCCAGCCGTCGCTGAAATCACGACTCGCTGCGGTGATCATGAGATCGAACGCTTCAGGTGTGGCGCATCCATCGAGATCGACTGTCGCCATACGAGCCGCCATGGCGAGAAGGTGCACATGGTGATCATGCAGACCGGGGAGCAAGGCTCCACCCGCCGCCTCGATGACTGCGTCGATGACCGCGTCGCCGTCACCATCGATGCTCGCGGGATCGATCCGCTCCTCAGCCGTTGCCACGATCTGGGCGATGAACCCCGACTCGATCAACACATCGACCAGCGTTGCATCGACCTCTGCATCGCGGATCAGGACCCGATCGATCACCACGCGACCTCTGCTCCCAGTGCCACCGACCGCGCCACTTCACGCAGGGCGAGATCGATCATCACACCACCACCTTGCGCAACCGCATCAGTGATGAGCGCAGCGCCGAAAACACCGGTGAGCGGATCGGCGATGGCATCGCCCACGAATCGGAGTTCGCCAGCAGAGTCCCTGTCGAGCAGGCCGGCTGCCGCCGAAGCATCGTCGCCGAACCCGATACGGTTACGCCATGGTCCGGTGCGGCCATAAGCAGTGATCGACAGCCACACCTTGCTGGGGCACTCGGCCAGCAGTGCCAACGGATCGATACCCAACCGATCGAGGGCCCTCGGTCGGGAACCCTCGATGACAACATCGGCTTCGGCGATGAGTTCACGCAGCGCGGCACCGGACTCCCCGGGACTGAACGGGACCTCGGCGAACCGTTTGCCCGCGTGCAGACGTTCGAAGAGTGTCGGATCGCCGAGCCGGGTGCCGTCGGGGCGAGTGGTCGACTCCACTTTGGTCACATCGGCACCGGCTTCGGAAAGCAGACGCGAGCACAGCGGTCCCGCCCACAGCGATGACAGATCGACGACGCGCACACCGCTCATGGTTCGATCCGTGCCGCTACGGCCGACCGACGTGCGTAGGAATGGCCGGGATGCGTCGAGGGTTCCGCGAGCAATCAATTGCGCATCAACATGACCAGCGGCCGACTCCGGAACCGCGGCCACAGCGAGACCGAGTTCCTGCGCGGCATCGACCACGTGCGCCGATGCTCGAGCCGCGACGACACTCGCGATCGCTACCCACGGCGGGCCAGCAGGGGCCGAGGGTGCAGGCGCGGCGAGCCCCAGCCATGCGGGAAGCAGTTCGAGATCATCGGGCCGGGGAAGGTTGATCGCCAACCAACCATCTGCCGAACGCACCAAGCGACACGAGCCATTGGCTGACACATCAGCACGACTGCCGCTGACCAAGCCGCGCTCACGCAGCAGCGGCTCGGCATCCGCTATTTCGCGACCCAGATGGTCGAGAGCAGCACCCATGAATGCAACTGCGGCGGCCCACCCGGAACCGGCATCGCCCCCAGGGCGGCATCCGGCGGCGGGGACCGCGGTCATGTCAGGACTTCGCGGCGATCTGGGCCCGCAGTCGGGCCAGCAGTTGCTCGAATGCCGGCTCGCCGAGCGACCACAGTTGCGGACCGATCTCGGTGGCCACTGCGTCATCAGAATTCGTAATGGCGTCCATGGCGATGATGGTGGACTTCATCTGACGCACCAGCGAGGCCGGGGCGCTGGCCGCTCGGGCGGCGAGCACACGGGCCTCGGCCAGCAGTTCGGCATCGGCGACACAACGCCAGGCCAGACCGATCTCGGCGGCGCGAGCACCATCGACGACCTCGCCGAACACCACAAGCGCCATGGTGGTCTGGAGATCAGTGATGCGGCGCAGTCGCCAGGTGTTGCCGCCACCGGGATGCAGACCGATCTGCAGGAACCGCGTATCGAACTTCGCTGACTCACCGGCGAGGATGACATCGCAGGCCAGTGCCATGTTGAGACCAGCGCCGACTGCTGCGCCATTGACCGCGGCGATGGTCGGGATCGGGGTTTCGGCCAGGCGGAGGAAGCCCGAATAGATGGTGCGCAGCTTGTCCTCGCTGTCGCAGGCGGCGAGATCATCGAGATGCGCACCGGCACAGAACGCACGACCGGCACCAGTGACGATGAGCGCTCCGACATCGGCACGGCGTTCGAGTTCATCGATGGCGCCGATGACGGCTTCGTTGAGCGCATTCGACACCACGTTGGCGCGCGACGGATCGTTGAGGGTGAGCAGCGCGACGCCGTCGGTCACGTCGAGCGAGATGAGATCAGTCATGGTTGGTTCTCCGTTCAGCGGGGAAGGCCCAGCACTCGTTCACCGAGGATGTTGCGCATCACGTCGGAGGTTCCACCCATGATCGTGTACGCAGGTGCGTACGCAATACCCCGACAGAGTTGATCCCAGAGCATGGCATCGGGGCCCATGACGCGAGCGACGAAATCGGCGACGCGCTGTTCGTATTCGGTGCAGGCGCATTTAGTGGCGGCACTGAATCCGGCCGGGGTCTGGCCCAGCACACTGCGAATCACCAGCAGTCGCCCGACTCGGTAGCCGATCTCGAGCGCCGCGATTTCCTGACGAAGGACACGGTCAGAGGTGTCGGCCAGCGACAGCGCATGCAGATAGAGCGCCCGGTTCGAGACCAATCGGTCGATTCCGCCGCGCTCATGTTCGAGCTGGCGCATGGTCTGGGCGAACGCTGCTCCCTCGATACCGACGAGGTTGCCCACCGGCACCCGCACATCGTCGAACCACACCTCGTTGAAATGGCGGGCGTCGACGAGATCGCGGATTGGACGCACTTCGATGCCCGGCGTGTCCATCGGCACGATGACTTCACTGATGCCGAGATGTGGTTTGCCCTCGACCGATTCGGTGCGGCAGATCAGATAGCAGTACTCGGCCTGATGGGCGAAGCTGGTCCAGATCTTGCGGCCGTTGATCACGAACTCGTCGCCATCGCGATCGGCTCGGGTGGACAGTGATGCGAGATCGGAACCGCTGTCGGGTTCGCTCATACCGATGCACCAGGTGACTTCACCACGCAGCATCTCAGGCAGATAGCGCTCTTGCTGTTCGGGCGTGCCAAAGGCGATGAGCGCCGGACCCATCTGACGGTCGACGAACCACGATGCCGCCAGCGGTGCACCAGCGGCGATGAGCGCCTCGCTCATGATGAGCCGGTCGATAGCGGGACGCCCGCCACCACCGAACTCGGTGGGCCAGGTCATACCGATCCAGCCACGCTCGCCAAGTTCGAGCGAGAACTCGCGGGAGAAGCCGCACAACCAGGAGTCGTTACGACGCCCGTAGCGTTCGACTGCATCAACGGCCACTGCTTCAGCCTCGGCCTGCAGTGCGAGAAGTTCGTCGTCGAACGTGAAATCCATGTCAGCCGGCCAGATCGGCCAGCACCTCGCGGCGCAGGAGTTTGCCGGTGGGCGTGTGCGGCAGTTCGTCGCGGAACACGATGGTCTCAGGAGTCTTCGAACCCCGGAGATGCTCGCGGCAATAGGCCTGCAGTTCCTCGACGGTGGTGCTGCGACCGGCCGAGAGCACAACGGCGGCGGCGATGCTCTGACCCCACTCATCGTTCGGAAGACCGACGACACACGCCGAGTCGACAGCGGGATGACGCACGAGCACGTCTTCGATCTCGGCCGGAGCGATGTTCTCGCCGCCGCGGATGATGGTGTCGTCAGCGCGGCCCTCGATGAAGAGGTAATCGTCGGCATCGATCCAGCCGCGGTCGCGGGTGGGGAACCAACCGGCCTCGTCGATCACACTGCCGGCGTCGTACTCACCTGACACCTGCTCACCGCGCAGGAACACCAGACCGGGTTCACCGACGGCGAGCACATTGCCGTCCTCGTCGCGCACCTCGACCTCGATACCGGGCAGCACCTTGCCGACCGAACCGAGACGCACCTTGGCCACCGGATCGCCGGCGAACGCCGCGGCGTGATCGTCGGGGCCGAGCAGGGCGATGGTGGATGAGGTTTCGGTGAGCCCGTAGGCGTTGACGAACCCGGTTCCGGCGAACAGTTCGAGGGCCTGCTCGAGCACGGGCAGCGGCATACGCGCCCCGCCATAGGAGAGCGTGCGCAATGTGGGCAGATCGGCCGGGCTGCCATCGAGATGTGTGACGACGCGGGCAAGCATGGTGGGAACGACCATGGCCTGGGTGACACCCTCACGGCGCACGGTGTCGATCCAGACCTCGGCGTCGAAAGCCTCGAGGTACACGATGCGACGACCGGCATAGAGGTTCGACAGCAGATTGGCCATTCCGGCGATGTGATATGGCGGCACGGTGACAAGCGCAGCCTGCTCGGGTTCGGCACCGGCGAACTCCACGGTGCCGATGACATACGCGGTGAGATGACGATGGCGCAGGATGGCGGCCTTCGGTGTGCCCGAGGTGCCCGACGTGTAGAGCAGCACCGCAACATCTTCGGGGTCGACGAACCCCGGAAGTTCAACGTCGCTGGTGGCGGCGAAGGCCTCATCGAGAAGTTCGCGACGATCGACGGTCATTGCCGGATCGGCGCCGACCACCGGCATGACTTCGGCCACGACGACGGCACCGGCGTTGGCCTCGACCAGTGGCTGCAACTGCTCAACACCGAGTCGGTAGTTCAGCGGAATGAACGGGATGCCCGCATAGGACGCCGCGAACAACGCAATGGGGAACGAAACATCGTTGGTTCCGCAGTAGACGACACCCGTGGCGCCCATCTCGAGGAACCGGGCCGCCACGCGGCGAGCAGCAGTGTCGAGATCGATGGCAGAGAGGGCGACATCACCCGAGACGACGGCGATGCGCTCGTCGGAGGCCGACGATGCCATCTCGAGCAGGAGCGAGAGATTCACCGGTGATCAGTCCGAGGAGGGAAGGGGCTTGGCACCCTTGATCTCGATGACACGACCATCGGCGGCCAACGTTCCCGGTCCGGGCTTGGCGCACAGGACCTCGAGTCCGGTCTCTTCATCGGCGTAGCGCTTGCCGACAAGGGCACCCTCGCCGGCGGCGTCGCCATGACCGCCACCGGGACGATCGGCGGTGGCCTCGACGATGGCAACGCCACTGCAGGTGAGCGCCACCGGGGCGCTCGGGGGCTTGACCACCACGAGTTCGGTGCTGCACTCCGGGCAAGCGAGTCGGCTTCCGGCCTTGATGTCCATCGTTGTTCCTCCCCTAGGGGCCCGTTCGGCCCGATTCACGCCCCGGCAACGTATCGCGCCCGGGACATCGCCCCGAAGCCCGGCGGCCCGGCCAGCCCGGGCGCCACCATGTCACCGCGGCCTCATGCCCACAGCCCCACCACCCTGCCGGCGGCGATGTGCCACGATCTGCGCACTGTCCATCGTCCCCGAGGCTTCGGGTCGATCATCACTGGGGGAACCATGACCACGTTCGTCGCCGATCGCTTCGCCGGCAAGACCGCTCTCATCACCGGCACCGGATCAGGTATCGGCCGTGCCGTGGCCGTCCGCCTCGCCGCCGAAGGTGCGCAGGTTCTCGCCCATGAACTCAACGCCGAGTCGCTGGCCGAAACTGTTCGGATCATCACCGAGGCCGGCGGCACCGTCGTGGGCCGTCAGGGCGATGTCACCAGCCGCGATGAATGCTTCGCCGCCGTCGAGGCCGCCGTGGCTACGTTCGGCAAGCTTGATGTGCTCGGCAACGTGGCCGGCATCGCCGCTGGGTTCCACATGCCCGAACAGTCCGAGGACTCCTATCGCCGCATGGTGGCCATCAACCAGGACGCTCCCTTCTTCTTCTGCCAGGCCGCCATCCCCCACCTGCTCGAGACCAACGGCAACATCGTGAACATCGCGTCCAATGCCGGCATCAACGGACAGGCCTACACCGTGAGCTACTGCATGACGAAGGGTGCGGTCATCCAGCTCACCAAGGCACTGGCCATGGAGTTCATGAAGAAGCCGATCCGCATCAACGCCATTGCTCCGGGCGGCGTTGCCACCACATTGAGCAACACCTACCAGATGCCCGCCGATATCGACATGAGTCTGCTCGGTCGCTACATGGGTTTCCGGGGTATGGCCGAGCCCGAGGAATTGGCATCGATGTTCTCGCTCGTGGCCTGTGAGGAGAGCGTCAACATCCACGGTGCCGTGCTGTCGAGCGACCGCGGCATGACCGCCGGCTGATCGCGCGACGCCAAGAGCTCCCCGGCCCGGTTCGAACTGCGCGAACTGGGCGAACTACGCGAATTACGCGTGCACCGGCGCCAACGTGTGCAACGACACCAGTGCTGCGGCCACAACTGATCGCAGGAATGCGGGCGTCGGCTCGCCACCCATCACGAATACCCGATGGTGCA
>WLCQ01000014.1 GCA_009705225.1 Actinomycetota bacterium
ATCAACAACGAAATCGGCACGCTCCAACCCATTGATCGAATCGCCAAGCTCGTGCGACGCCATGCTCCGGACGCGCTGTTGCATACCGACGCGGTGCAGGCGTTCTGCTGGACCGATATCGCCCACATCACCCGCAACGCCGATCTGGTGAGCGTGAGCGCCCATAAGTTCGGCGGTCCGAAGGGTGTCGGCGCCCTCGTGGCGCGTTCCTCGGCCACCGTGCACGCCGTGCAGCTCGGTGGTGGTCAGGAACGAGAGCGTCGATCGGGGACGCAGAATGTCGCAGGCATTGTTGCGATGACTGTCGCTGCCCGACTCGCCGCTGCTGAGCGCGATGCGTCTATCGAACGCCTCGGGGCATTGCGAGATCGACTCCTCGATGGCCTGCTTGCCAGCGTGCCCGACATCGTCGAGACCGCCGCGGTCTACGTTGATGGAGTGTCCGATCGAACGCAGCGCGCCGCTGGCATCGCGCACGTGTGCATTGCTGGTGTCGAGAGCGAAGCGCTGCTGTTCCTGCTCGAACGGGCCGAGGTGTTCGCGTCGGCGGCATCATCGTGCGCGAGCGGCGCAATGGAGCCGTCACATGTGCTCGCCGCTACTGGGCTCGACCCCGAGCTCGCCAAGGGTTCCCTGCGTCTCTCACTGGGATGGAGCACCACTGCCGCCGAGATCGATCACGCACTTACTGTCATCCCCGGAGCCGTCGCCCAGTTACGTAGGTTCAATGTCTGATCGCATGCAGGTTCTCGTCGCGATGTCCGGGGGAGTGGACTCCTCTGTCGCTGCTGCAATGCTGCGCGATGAGGGCCATGACGTCGTCGGGGTCACGCTCAAGCTCTGGGGCGGTGAGTCCGATTCGGGCTGCTGCTCGGTCAGCGATGTTGACGATGCACGTCGTGTCGCCCAACAGCTCGATATCGAACATCTGGTCTTCAACTTCGGCGATGACTTCATGGCCGACGTGGTTGGGCCGTATGTCGCTGATCATGCGGCCGGCCTCACGCCGAACCCGTGCATCGAATGCAATCGTCACCTGAAGTTCGACCGCTTGCTGGTTCGCGCCGAGGCTCTTGGATTCGATGCGGTCGCCACCGGTCATCATGCGCGCATAACCCGCACATCGTCGGGCGCTCCCCGGGTCACCCGTGGTGTCGACCCGGCCAAGGATCAGAGCTACGTGCTGCACATGCTCACCGCTGAGCAGCTTTCTCGGGTTCTGCTGCCCATCGGCGGACTCACCAAAGCCGACGTGCGTGTGCGAGCCGAACAACTTTCGCTGCGCACAGCAGGAAAGCCCGATAGCCAAGACGTGTGTTTCATCTCGCATGCCGGTGGCGGGCGCAGTCGGTTCCTCGGTGATCGAATTGAACTTCGCCCCGGTCGACTCGTGTCATCGGCGGGCGTTGAGGTGGGAACCGTCGAGTCCGTGCAGTTGGTCACCATCGGACAACGCCGCGGTCTCGGTCTCGCCGGCGATGGCTCACCTCGATACGCGCTCGATGTCGACGTTGCGGCGGGAACGGTCACGGTCGGTCACGCCGACGAACTTCTCGTCGCCGGCGAGTCGATTGGTGCCTTCACGTGGGTGGATGCGAACGCGCTCGAGCAGGTTCGTTCCGGCTGCGCGGTTACCGCACAGGTGAGCGCGCACGGCGATCCACTCGAGGTGACGACCGTGCAGGTGAGCGATCAGGAAGGATCGATCGTGTCGGTGCAGTGGGGAGAACGCCAGCGGCGGATCGCTCCTGGTCAGAGCATCGTGTTGTTCGACGGCGAGCAGGTGCTCGGCGGCGGGATTGTGTTCAGGCGATGAGTCGACGGCTGCGGGCTTCGGCCAGCGCCCAGCCCGGTCGGCTCGGAACGACGAGCACCGCGCTCACCTCATAGGGTTCGATCGGTTCGGAGCGTCGCAGCCGTGATGCGGCCGGAACGATGAGTTCGGGGGTGGTGAGTGCGACTCGCAATCGTGGCCCGAGCGCTCCTGCGGTCAGATCGGTGTCGGTGTCGGTGTCGGTGCCGGAGTCGGTGCCGGTGTCGGTGTCGGTGCCGGTGGTCGTTGGAGCGAGAGCAGCGGGCTTCACGATCTCCAACGCAACGATGCGCTGCCGCTGCACGAGAAGCGCGTCGGTCAGCACCATGCGGTCGACCACCACCATTCCGGCGGGAACGAACACCAGCCATCGTGGGGAGAGACCATGCAGGGCCCGCACACCGATTGCAGCTGCGGCCCAACCGATGATGAGCATCACTCCACCGGGGATCCAGATGCGCGCAGCTAGGAGCAACGGGCCGGCACAGATGCCTCCGACCACAGCCAGCCAGGTGAGTTCGAGCGGTCCGAGCAATAGTGCAGCCGGGGCCCGCAACGGCATGCGTCGTTCATCTCCGTAGGCGGAGCCATTGACGAATCGATCACCGACGAATGCCGAAAGCGCCACGACCGCAGCGAGCGAGGTTATGGCGAGTGCGAGTGACGCCGCCGTGTCGGCGCGCTCTTCTGCGGCGAGAACTGCCCATCCGGTTACCGCCAGTGAGGACGGTGCGAGGATTCGGATCGCCGTGAGCGACACAGTGCTTGGCACGAGCGCGGCCACGAGACCAATGGCCCAGAACGCCCAGAGCCCGATGGTGGCGGTGTGCTGGAACGCGGGGCTGCGCGGGTTGAGCGCGTTGGCAAAGACGGGGCCGGCCAGTACGGGGAGCGTGAGCCAGATGACGGCTGTGGCCCACCGGCCGAAGTTCCTGCTCGCAGAAGTCATTGTGTTGAGATTTGCGCACTTCCGGCTCGGCTCGCTAGTTATGTGACCTGCGACACATGATGTGAAGCAGCGGGGGGATCGATGTGAGCAGTTCGAGGTGGCGGATCGAAGCCGATGGGCAGAGCGAACGATGAGTCTGCGCGCGCCCGGCGAGATCCTCCCCGCGGGCCTGTCCACCGGAATCGGCCATCTCCCGCACTACGACCCCGGTGAAGCGGTGGAGTTCGTGCTTCGACATTCGCCGCGACTTCCGAGCGCTCCGGCGCTGCCTGCTCGTTCGCGACGTGAGGGCATGATCGCCCAAGCGGCCGCCGGTATTGCGGGCGTCACCGTCGATGATCTCGGCGCGCTGCATATCGACCATGGCGCGCTTGATCCCGACGCACCACTTCTCGACACCGAGTTCCGCGGCGATGCCTTCGTGGGACTGCGTGCCTTCCTCACAGCGGTCGCCGATCGCGTGGGACCACTGAAGGTGTCGACCACGGGACCGATCACACTCGGGCTCGCACTCCATGAGGCAGGTATTGACGCGGAACTGGCATTCCGGATCGCCGGCACAGTTGTGCGTCAGCGCAGTGCGGCGCTCACTGCCCATGTGCTTCGTCGGGTTCCACAGGCCCAACTGGTGCTGTTCCTCGACGAGCCGGCTATGGGAATGCTCTCGGAGCCCGGGTTCCCGATCGCTCCCTCCGAAGGTGTCGACCTCGTGTCCGGTGCCCTCGCGGTGGTCGAGGCCATCGCTGTCACCGGGCTGCACTGCTGCACCACCGCCGATTACCGACTCCTCATGAGCGTCGGTCCTCGCATCCTTTCGGTGCCAGTGCGCGCCGAAGTGTCGGCCCATGCAGGTCTGTTCGGTGATTTCCTGGAACGGGGCGGATGGATGGCATGGGGTGCCGTGCCCACCGATGGCCCCGTTGGTACCACCGTCGACCGACTCTGGCGCCGGCTCGCCCTGCTCGGACGCGGCCTGGTCGAGGACGGTCTCGATCCACAACTGCTGCTCGCTCACTCGATCATCACTCCGACCTGCGGGCTCGCCCAGCATGGCGTCACGCAGGCCGAGCTCGTCATGGAGCTCACCTCGGCAGTGGCCGAGCGCCTCCAGAAGCAGGCCGCCGGATTCCCGTTCTCCGTGGGCGTCTGACCGGGAATTCACATCGCTTCGACGCGATGCGAACGGGGACGGATGTCGGACCGGCTGGGTAGTGTTCGACCGTGGCTGAGCCTGTCGACGACGCGAACCGAGAACACGCGAACCGAGAAGACGCGAACCGAGAAGACATCTCGACAGCTCACGCGCTGACTTCCGCCTCGCATCGCATCGATGAGCTGCGCTCGACCATCAATTACCACTCGCAGCTCTATTACGAGACCGACGCACCCGAGATCCCCGACGCCGAGTTTGATGCGCTCCTCGTCGAGCTCCGCGACCTCGAAACCGAATTCCCCGAGCTGCTCACCGCCGACTCACCGACCCAGGTGGTCGGGGGCGCAGCGTCGGCCACGTTTTCACCGGTCGAGCACAGCGTCGCCATGATGAGTCTCGACAACGTGTTCTCGCGCGAGGAGCTGCAGGCCTGGGGTGAGCGTCTCGATCGTCGCCTCACCGAACTCGGCGACCAAGCAGCTCGCACCGCGCTCGTGGCCGAACTCAAGATCGACGGACTCGCGGTATCCATCCGCTACGAGAACGGTCATCTCGTGCAGGCGGCTACGCGGGGCGATGGCCGTGTCGGCGAGGACGTCACGGCCAATGTGCGCACGATCGCGTCGGTGCCCCACGAACTTCCTGAGGGTGCTCCTGAGGTTCTTGAGGTCCGCGGCGAGATCTACATGCCGATCGCCACGTTCGCCGCACTCAATAATGCGCAGGCAGCGGCAGGGGAGCGGCTCTACGTGAATCCGCGTAACACCGCTGCCGGTTCGCTACGTCAGAAGGATTCCTCAATCACTGCGTCACGTGGCCTCGCATTCTGGAGCTATCAGCTCGGCGAGGTGGTGGGTGGTCCCGAGCTCGAGTCCCATCACGACACGTTCACCCTGCTCGCATCGCTCGGGTTCCCTGTCAACCCGGAGGCCACGGTGCTCGAGGGCCTCGAGGCAGCCATGGCGCACTGTCTGCACTGGCAGCAGCATCGTCATGATCTCGACTACGAGATCGACGGCATCGTCATCAAGGTCGACGACCTCGCGCTGCAGCGCGAGCTCGGCGCCACCGCAAAGGCCCCTCGTTGGGCCATCGCCTACAAGTTCCCTCCTGAGGAGCGCACCACTCGGCTCATTGAAATTGGCGTGTCGATCGGTCGCACCGGTCGCGCCACTCCGTACGCACAGCTCGAGCCGGTGTTCGTCGGGGGCTCCACCGTGGCCATGGCCACGCTGCACAATCAGGACCAAGTGGCATTCAAAGATGTCCGACCCGGTGATCTCGTCATCGTGCGCAAGGCAGGCGATGTCATCCCTGAAGTGGTGGGGCCGGTGCTGTCGGAGCGTCCCGAAGGGCTGGCCCCGTGGGTGTTTCCCACGAACTGTCCGGTCTGTGGGCACACACTCAACCGACCCGTGGGTGAATCTGATCATCGCTGCCTCAACCTGCGCTGTCCGGCCCGGGTAGCGGGCTCCATTGAGCACTTCGCATCGCGTGGCGCTATGGATATCGAAGGGCTCGGCGAGCAGCGGGTGCAGCAGTTCTGCGAGCTCGGTCTGCTGGCCGACGTCGGCGACGTCTACTCGCTCACCGAGACAGCCCTGCTCGACATCGACAAGTTCCAGGACAAGAGCGTGGCCAAGCTGCTCGCCGCTATCGACGGGTCGCGTACCCAGCCGCTTGCCCGTCTGCTGGTTGGGCTCAATATCCGTCATCTCGCCGGCGCCGGCAGTCAACTGCTCGCCGCGCATTTCGGTCACCTCGACGCCATCGCTGCCGCATCGGTCGAGGAACTCGCCGCGGTCGAGGGAGTCGGCACCACGATCGCCACCTCGGTGGCTGATTGGTTCGGCGATGCCACCAATCAGGCAGTCATCGCCAAGTTGCGCGCTGCTGGGGTCAACTTCGAGGGACCGGCTCCCTCTGAACTTCCCCAGACCCTCGCCGGTCTCATCGTGGTCGTCACCGGCACGCTTCCGGGGTTCACCCGAGACCAGGCCGAGGCGGCCATCAAGGGACGCGGCGGGAAGTCGCCCGCCAGCGTCTCCAAGAAGACCACGGCCCTGGTGGTCGGTGCTGAACCCGGAGCATCCAAGATCACGAAAGCCACCGAGCTCGGCGTTCCGGTGCTCGACCTCGCAGGCTTTATGGTTCTCCTCGAAACCGGCACCGTGCCGGCACCACCCGGGGGAACATCATGACCATCGAGGCAGTCATCTTCGATTTCGGCGGCGTCTTCACGTCCTCGCCGTTCACCGGACTGCACCAGTGGCATGTCGACAAGGGTCTCGATCCCGTCAAGGGCCTGCGCATCGTGTTCGGTCCCTACGACCAGGACACCGATCACCCATGGCACCGGGTCGAGCGCGGTGAGATCGCCCTTGAGGCGGCCGCCGAACAGATCAAGGCACTCGCCGCCGAGTCAGGCATGGACCTCGACCTGCGCGAGATGTTCGGTGCGCTCGGTGGTGCCGATGGTGCTCGTCAAGATGTCGTCGAGATCGCCCTCGATCTGCGTCGGCGCGGCTATCGCACGGCGTTGATCACCAACAACATCGCCGAGTTCTCCGACGGTTGGCGGGCCATGATCCCGGTCGACGAGATCTTCGAGGTTGTGGTCGACTCCTCAGCCATCGGTATCCGCAAGCCCAACCTTCGGATCTATGAGCTCACGCTCGAGCAACTCGGCGTAGCGCCTGAGGTCTCGGTGTTCCTCGACGACGCGGCCGGCAACATCGACGCGGCACGCGCTGCTGGCATGCACGCAATTCTCGTTGGCGACGACCACACCATCGCGTTCGCCGAACTCGCGGAACTGCTCGCTACAGAACCGTGAAGCACCAGCTACGGCTGGTCGACTGCTCCGGGCCATCGATGATGGTCCAGTAGGTGACCGTGGCGCAGTGGTTCCCGGTAGGCAACGATTCGTACTCGGTGCCCACCAGCGGGTTCAGCGTGTACTGCCCGAGCTGTGCAATCACCGTGAGCTGACTCACTGGGATCGGTACCCCGTCGAGGGCCAGCGATGCTTCGTAGCCCGGAGCGAGATCCACACCGATGGCGTCCTGCTTCAGGATCTTGAGCCCCGGGGCCGGGATGAGCCGCTCGACGATTCCACCGTCGAGACTTATCGCGTTCTGCTGACTCTGACGCACCAGGGCGTACACGCTGCCGATCACCACGCACAGCAACACGGCGATCACCAGATGGCGCGGCTGCAGTCGTCGAGGTTCTCGGGTGGCGGATTCGGAAGTCACGTTCACAGTCTGCCCGCTCATGGTCGGCCCCCCGCAGTCGGGCTGGGCTGGGCGGGCTGGTCTGGGCTGGAGAGGACTGGACTGGGCGGGTCTGGCGGTTCGGGGGTGACCGAAACGGCGGAACCCAACAACTACCCTCAGAACGTGGCCAACCCCCGCATGCCCGATCGCATCGGGCAGGTGCTCGGAGGGCGGTACCGGCTGCTGGCCCCCATCGGCACCGGAGCTTCCGCGACCGTGTACCTGTCCGACGATGTCGTCCTTCGTCGCCGTGTGGCGGTGAAGGTCCTGCATGACGCGCTCGCCGACGACCCGTCGTTCCTCAAACGGTTCCGTGCTGAGGCCCAGAGCGCGGCCGCTCTGAACCACCCGAATGTCATGGCGGTGCACGACTGGGGTCAGGGTGATGTGCCCTATCTGGTTACCGAACTTCTCAGCGGCGGCTCCTTGCGCGGACTCCTCGACACTGGGGCCCAGCTCGATCAGGCCCAAACCCAGGCCGTGGGTCTCGAAGCGGCCCGGGCGCTCGATTACGCACATCGTCAAGGGTTCGTGCACCGCGACATCAAGCCCGCCAACCTGCTGTTCGATGAGGAGGGCCGCCTGCGTATCGCTGATTTCGGGTTGGCCCGGGCGCTGGCTGAGGCGGCGTGGACCGAACCGGCCGGAGCGGTGCTGGGTACGGCTCGTTACGCATCGCCGGAGCAGGCCCAAGGGGCCACCCTCGATGGTCGAAGCGATGTGTATTCGCTCGCCCTGGTGCTGATCGAGGCCCATACCGGCGTACTTCCGTTCGCCGCCGACACCACGCTGGGCACGCTGATGGCCAGGGTGGACCGACCGATCCCGGTACCGCCGGAGATGGGTCCGCTGGTTCCCGCCCTGCGAGCCGCCGGTGCGGCTGACCCCGCTGATCGCCCCGATGCCGGCACCTTCGCCGCCATGCTTGCGGCCGCCGGTTCGCCCGCATCTGTCGCCCCGCTGCCGTTGGCCGGCGTGGCCACCCTTGATCGGGCGCAGCTCGATCCGGTCGAACCCACCACGCTCTTTCGTCCCGAGGACGATCTGCTCGGGGCGGTGTTCGCCGACCTCGACGCCACCGTCTCAGGTTCCGGCTCGGCCATCACTGGATCGTCTTTCACCGACGCCACTGGTGTGCTCGTGCTCGGTGAAACCATCGGTCAGCCCGCAACCCGAACGATCGAGCGCCCTGCAGCCACCGGGGGTGCGGCGCAGGCTTCCCGCCGCCGCCGGATCCCGCGGGCGGTGCGAGCGGGGCTCCTTGTGCTACTCGTTGTTGGCGCTGCCGTCGGCGCCTTCTTCGCTCTGTACCGCCCCAGCCATACGATCGGCGAGTACGCCTCACTGCCCGTGGTCGAGGTTCGAAATCTCCTCAAGCAAAACGGTTACACCGTGGTCGAGAACGGGGAGTACTCCGAGACAACCGAGCTCGACGCGATCATCTCGCAGGACCCTCTGGCCGGGACCTCGTTGAAGGAGGGCCGCACGGTCACGCTCACGGTGTCGCTCGGCCCGCCGCCGGTTCCGGTCCCCACGGATCTCGCCGGTCGCACGGTCGATCAGGCATCGGCTGCTCTGAGCGCCGCCAGTCTGCGCCTCGGCACGCTCATCGACGGCTACGACGAAACCATCGCGAAGGGCATCGTTCTGTCGTTGGCCGATGGAACCCCAACAGAATTACCGAAGGGTTCTCCCGTTGATCTCGTGGTGAGTGCGGGCCCCAAGCCGCGAACGGTCCCCGATGGGCTCGTGGGGCAAGCAGTCGATGCGGTCACGACACAACTCACCTCGCTCGGTCTCGTCGTGGCCCGTAACGATGCCTATTCCGACACCGTCGCCGAGGGAACCGTGCTGTCGGTCACGCCGGCATCGGGCAGTGCTGTGGCCAAGGGAGGCACTGTCACCGTGTCGGCATCGAAGGGTCGGCGACCCATCGCAATCCCCGCCGACATCGTGGGGAAGAGCGTCACTGCCGCCACCGAGGAACTGCAGGCACTCGGTCTCGTGGTGAGCGGCGTGCAGGGTTCGCCCACCGGCAAAGTCAGCGGGTCGAACCCCGCGGTCGGCTCGCTCGTGAAGCCCGGCTCCTCGGTGCTGCTGCTCACCCGCTGACCGATACGCTCGGCCCCCGTGGCGACCACCGATCAAGAGGCACAGGGAGCCGAGCCCGACAAGGGTTCGCGCAACGACCCGATGCCCCTGGACGAACTCGAGATCGCGCTCGAACCCGGCGGCGAGGAGGGAGTGGTCCTGCCCTGGAGCCTCATGCTGCGTCGCGGTGTGGCGAGTCGGGTGGAGCGCAGTCCGCGCCGGTCATGGATCATCCTCGCCGCCGCTCTCTCCGGAGTGTTCACCGCCAGCTTCACCATCACGGTTCTGACCGTGTCGTTGGCCGATATCGCCCGGAATCTGGGGTCGAGTGCTGATGTCCTCACATGGGCGGTCACTGGACCAAGCCTCGCCATGGCGGTACTGGGCCCCATCGGTGGGAAGTTGGCCGATCGATTCGGGGCCCGGCAGGTGTACCTGCTGAGTCTCACGGGGGTCACCGTGTTCGCGGCGGCGGCGATCTTCGCGTGGAGCGCTCCGTCGCTCATCGCCTTCCGCTTCCTCGGTGCCGCGCTCGGTGCGGCCACGGGCCCCTCTGCGCTTTCGATGATCAATCGCAGTTTCGCTCCGGAACGACGGGCGCAGGCCATGGGCTACTGGTCGATGGTCGGGTCCGGTGCGCCGGTGTTCGGCGTCGTCATCGGCGGACCACTTGTTGATGCATTCGGCTGGCGCTGGATCTTCATCCTGCAGACCCCGATCGCACTCGCGAGTCTGCTCATCGGATTCCTCGTGCTGCCCCATTCGCGCCGCGGCGAACGTCAACCCTTCGACATCGCCGGATCAACCGCTCTTGCTTTCGGTGTCGGCTTCCTGCTCATCGCGCTGAATCGCGGACCGGTTCTGGGCTGGACCAGTCCACTTGTTCTCACCGGGTTCATCGGTGGGCCGCTACTGCTCGCCCAGTTCGTGCGCATCGAGAACCGCACACCACATCCGCTGCTGCCCATGCGGTACTTCCGGCGACGCAACTTCACGTTCCCGATCGTCAACCAGTTCCTCGCCAACTTCACGTACATGGGTGGCTTCATCCTCACTCCGCTGCTGCTCCATGACCTCCTCGGTTACAGCACCACCAAAGTGGGCCTCATGTCCATCGCCCGCCCGCTCACGTTCGCAATTGCCGGACCGATCGCCGGGTATCTCGTTCTGCGATTCGGCGAGCGAGTGATCGGCATGTTTGGGTCATTGATGCTGGCACTTTCGATGATGGTGCTCGCCATGATCGGTGTCGGTAGCGGGTTCTGGTTGATCGAAGGAGCGTTGATGCTCAGCGGTATCGGTATGGGGGCCTGCGCTCCAGCCATGATCGCCAGCCTGGCCAACGCCGTCGACACCCGCGACCTCGGTGTGGCCAGTGCGGCATCACAAACAATGAGTCAGATCGGTGTGGTTGCCGGCATGCAGATACTGCTCACCGTGCAGCTCAGTACCGCTGCGGGTTCCGGCAGTGGCTCCTATGCGATCGCCTATCACGTCGGTGCGGTGGCGGCCGTTGGTGCGCTCGTGGCCGCATGGTTCGTGCGGCGCACGCGACATGAACCTGTGAAGTCTGCACTCACGGTCTGACAGGTAGCTCAGCCCTGCGACCCGGCCCTACTACTCAAGCCGACTACTCGATGCTGTTATTTGATGGTGCTACTCGATAGTGCTACTCGATGGTGCTATTCGATAGTGATTGAGCGAACAGCCTCGGCGATGGCGACCGCTTCTGGGTCGGGCGTGCTGCCCGGGGCCTGCATCGTCATGAGCTTGGTGATGTCGCCCTGCACGTTGATTCGACCGCCCATGAACGCCTGCATGGCGGCGGCGAAGTCGAGATTGACGAAGATGGCCCGGGCGGTGGCGAAGTCCACGGTGACCGTGAGATCGGGGCCATCGATATGGCCGTCCTCGATCACGATCTCGCCGTCGGTGGTGTCGATATGACCATGAACATCCGCAGCAAACGGCGTCTCGGTGACGATGAGGTTCATCTTCATGAGCCCGGCCGCGGGCACATCGGGATGCGGCATCTCATCGCGGATCGCCTTGGCGGCGACCATCCACTCGGGGCTGAGGAACTCGAACTTCTCTGCCACTGATCCTCCATCGGGGGTGATTGCGGACCGAACCCTATCGGTGACCGGGCGGGGTCGGCCCGGTCGGCGCCTACGATGACTCCCTATGTCCGAACGACTGTCACGGGATGACGTGTCGAAAGTGGCGTTGTTGGCTCGACTCGAGCTCACCGATGCCGAACTCGACACCTACACTGATCAACTCGCCGCCATCATCGATCACGCCGCCGATGTGGCCGCTCTCGATCTCGCCGACGTGCCGCCCACGGCCCATCCGCTCCCCATCGAGAACGTGCTGCGACCCGATGTGGTCGCCCCCTCGCTCGATCGTGACGAGGTGCTGTCGCAGGCCCCGTCCGTCGAGGATCGACGCTTCCGGGTTCCCGCAATCTTGGGGGAGGAACCGTGAGCAATTCTGTCCTGCCCACCACCGCTGTCGAGATCTCCCGAGCCGTTCGAGCCGGTGAGCTCTCGGCTCGCGACGTGCTCGAGGTTCACCTGAGCGCCATCGATGCCCGTGAGGGTGAGATCAACGCGTTCAACCTCGTGCTGGCTGATGAAGCCCGTGCCGCCGCGGATGCTGTTGATCGCGTCGTGGCAGGCGGGGGCGATCCCGGACTGCTCGCCGGTGTGCCGCTCGCGGTCAAGGACAACCTGTGCACCCGTGGCATTCCCACCACCTGTTCCAGTCGCATCCTCGAGGGCTGGCGTCCGCCCTATGACGCAACGGTCGTGTCCCGTGTCGCCGCCGCTGGCGCCATCTCGGTGGGCAAGACCAACCTCGATGAGTTCGCCATGGGTTCCTCCACCGAGAACTCCGCGTTCGGCCCCACTCGCAACCCCCGCGACACCTCGCGTGTCCCCGGCGGTTCCTCCGGCGGATCGGCCGCAGCCGTGGCCGCCGGGTTCGCTCCCATCTCGTTGGGTTCCGATACCGGTGGTTCGATCCGCCAGCCCGCCGCCCTGTGTGGTGTGGTCGGCGTCAAGCCCACCTACGGTCTCGTGAGTCGCTACGGCCTCATCGCGTTCGCCTCCTCGCTCGATCAGGTGGGTCCGTTCTCGACCACGGTCGCCGATTCCGCGCTGCTGCTCGAAGCCATAGCCGGCCACGATCCTCTCGACTCCACCTCGATCCCGGATGCGGAAACGGGTGCCGCCCGGTCCTTGCTGTCGGTGCTCGACGATGGCGTGGCTGGTCTCCGTGTCGGTCTCGTCACCGAACTGATGGGGGAGGGCATCGCTCCTGATGTTGCTGCCCGCGTGCGTCAGGCCGCCGAGGCGCTCGCTGCCGCCGGTGCTGAGGTCGGTGAAGTGTCCATTCCGGCACTCAGCTACGGCCTGTCCGCCTATTACCTCATCGCTCCGGCCGAGGCTTCCAGCAATCTCGCTCGCTACGACGGCGTTCGTTACGGCATGCGCGTCGACGCCGATACCACTGCCGCGATGAATACCGCCACCCGCACCGCCGGCTTCGGCCCGGAGGTGAAGCGTCGCATCATGCTCGGCACCTATGCGCTGTCGGCCGGGTACTACGACGCCTATTACGGCAAGGCCCTCAGGGTCCGCACGTTGATCTGTCGCGACTTCGCCGCTGCCTATCAGAACTTCGACGTGCTGCTCACCCCGACCTCGCCCACCACAGCGTTCCGGTTCGGTGAGAAGACCGCCGATCCATTGTCGATGTATCTCAACGACATCTGCACGATCCCCACCAATCTGGCCGGGCACCCCGCCATGAGCCTTCCGTTCGGCGCTGGTGCTGATGGCATGCCGGTCGGTGTGCAATTGATGGCCCCTGCGCTCGGTGAGGCCACCATGTTCCGCGCCGCTGCGGTCCTCGAAGCAGCGGCCCCCGATCTCTCGGAGGCGCTGCAATGAGTCTCAACCTCACGCATGAGCCCATCGAGGGCGAGCACTTCCTGATCACCAGCGACCTCACCGGCGATGTCTGGGAGATCGTGGTCGGCCTTGAGGTGCATTGCGAACTGGCCACGGTCACCAAGCTGTTCTGTGGTTGTCCCAACATGTTCGGCGATGAGCCCAACACCAATGTGTGTCCGGTATGCCTCGGTCTTCCCGGGTCGTTGCCGGTACTTAACCACCAGGTTGTCGAGCTGGCCATGCGTCTCGGTCGTGCGCTGCACTGCAGCGTCGAGCCCTCGGTGTTCGCCCGCAAGAACTACTTCTACCCGGACATGCCGAAGGACTATCAGGTCAGCCAGTTCGATCGGCCGATCAATGTCGACGGGTGGCTTGATCTTCCCGACGGCACTCGTGTCGGTATCGAACGTGCCCATATCGAGGAGGACACCGGCAAGAACACCCACGCCGGTGGTAGCGGTCGTATCCATGGCGCCGACTATTCACTCGTGGATTACAACCGGGCCGGCGTGCCGCTGGTCGAGATCGTCGGCCGACCGCATATCCGCCATCCTGAGCAGGCCAAGGTCTATATCGATGAGCTCCGGGCCATTCTCCTGGCCACCGAAGCATCCGACGCCAAGATGGAAGAGGGATCGCTGCGCGTCGACGCCAACGTCTCGGTTCGTCGGGTGGGTGACCCTGCGCTCGGTCGCCGCTGCGAGATCAAGAACCTCAACTCACTGCGTTCGCTCGGTCGCGCCATCGAATACGAGGCCCGTCGTCAGGTCGATCTGCTCGAATCCGGCGAAACCATCAAGCAGGAGACCCGCCACTGGGACGAAGGCGCCGGACGCACCCGCCCCGGCCGCTCCAAGGAAGAGGCGGAGGACTACCGCTACTTCCAGGAACCCGATCTCGTGCCGCTGGTGCCCGGCGCCGACTGGATCGCCGCTATCGATGCTGCGCTTCCGGTTCTGCCGGCCCAGCGCCGTGTCGATCTCGCCGCCGCTTCGGGGGTGGGAATCACCGAAACGGGCGTGGTCATCACCGTGCAACGTGATCTCGACGCCCTTGCCTTGGCGGCCATCGCCGCAGGCGGCGACGGACGACGCGTGCTCACCCATGTCGAGCACAACCTCTCCGGCGAAGGTGCTGTCGATCTCGAGCCGTCCCTGCTGGCCCAGCTTGTGCAACTTGAACTGGCCGGACAGCTCACCGCCACCCAGGCCAAGACCGTGCTCGCCGACATGGTGGTCACCGGTCGGACCCCTGAGGTCATTGCCGCCGAGCTCGGCTTCGAAGCCATGGACACCTCCGAACTCGAAGGGATCGTCGATGGCATCATCGCCGCCAGCCCCGACGAATGGGAGGGCTACTGCTCCGGTGACGACAAGCGCCGGGGCAAGCTCCAGGGATTCTTCGTGGGCGCGGTCATGAAGGCCACCAAGGGTCAGGCCGACGGCAAGGCGGTCAACGCCATCCTTGACGCCCGTCGCAACGCTGCTTCGTAGTCGCTGCTTCGTAGTCGCTGGGTCGTAGTCGCTGCTTCGTAGTCGCTGCTTCGTAGTCGCTGGGTCGCTAGACCCCGCCTCGGTACCTGTTCGGATGAGAGTCTCGCGACCCTTGGCGGCGTCCCGTCGCGCCGGCACCCTGCGGCGATGGTGAAACGCAGAACGATCCTCATCCTCATCGGGTATCTCCTGGCCTGTGCTGCCTTCCTCTTGGCGGCGGGGTCAATGCTTCGAGGCTGCAGGAGCATGAACCTCGGCGAGTTCGACGGTCCGTCGCATCGGAACGGGCCGTCGACCACAACGACCACAAATCACATTGAGCGAGCGTTGAGCTGTGAAGAAGCGCAGCAACTCCTGATCGATGCGGCGTCCCGACTGGAACTGATGGTCGCCGGCGATCCGTTGATCTCAGGCGCACCCTCGGTGCCGGAGTTCGAATCGCGTCTCGAAGCGGCGGTGGGCGAGCAACTGCAGCGACTGGAGGGGATCGAGGTCAGCCCCGACTGCGGCTGAATCCCGGCATCCGAGCACCGGATCCCAGCACCGGAAGCGAGAATCGGAAGCGAGAATCGGACGCGAGAATCGGACGCGAGAATCGGACGCGAGAATCGGACGCGAATACCGGTATCCGAGCGCCGGGATTCCAGCAGCAGCTGCCGGAGTTGCCACCCCTGCGGGGCGCTGGCAGACTGTCAGCCTCATGAGCAAGCCGGTCATCACCTCAAACTCGCTCGTAGTAGTACTCCGCTAGCACACGCCGGCTCCTGCTCGCGTGTGCTGAATCGACCTCCCTTCGGGAGGTCGTTTGCTTTCTCCCCACCGATCAGCAGTCGTACAGCGCCCGGATCCTCCATCCACTCCGCACCGATCAGCACCGAGGAACACCATGAAGACCAACGGCGGCGCCGCCCTCATCAAATCGCTGGAACTCGAAGGAGTCGAGGTCATCTTCGGCCTGCCCGGAGGAGCCATCCTTCCGGTCTACGACCCCATTATCGATTCGCCGATCCGCCACATCCTCGTCCGCCACGAGCAGGGTGCCGGCCATATGGCCGAGGGCTACGCCCATGCCACCGGCCGTCCCGGCGTCGCGATGGTCACCAGTGGACCCGCCGCCACGAACATCGTGACCCCGCTCGCGGATGCCTATATGGACTCCGTGCCGCTTGTGGTCATCACCGGTCAGGTCGGCACCGCCGGTATCGGCACTGACGCCTTCCAAGAGGTCGACACAGTTGGCATGACCCGGTCGATCACCAAGCACAACGAACTTGTCACCAGGGCTGAGGACATTCCGCGAGTCATCCGGGAGGCGTTCCACATCGCCACCACCGGTCGTCCCGGTCCGGTTCTGGTCGACATCCCGAAAGACATCGTCGATCCCACGAATCCCAATTCCGCCATGGATTGGTACTGGCCCGATTCGGTCGACCTCCCCGGTTACAACCCGCAGATGGAAGGCGACCCCGCCCTCATCGAAGCAGCGGCCCGCCTCATCCTCGCCAGCGAGCGCCCGGTGCTCTACGCCGGCGGCGGCATTCTCAAGGCCCGAGCAGCAGAGGCACTCACTGCGCTGGCCGAACTCCTCGACATCCCCGTGGTCACCACGCTCATGGGGCGTGGCGGCATCCCTGACGATCACCCGCTGTGTCTCGGTATGCCCGGGATGCACGGCAACTACACCGCAGTCATGTCGATGCAGGAATCCGATCTTCTCATCGCTCTCGGCTCACGTTTCGACGATCGTGTCACCGGCAAACTCGCCGAGTTCGCCCCGCACGCCAAGATCATCCATGTTGATATTGATCCGGCCGAGCTGGGCAAGGTCCGCCGCCCCGATGTCGGCATCACCGGCGACTGCCGACTCGTCATCGAAGAACTCATCAACGCACTCAAGATCCTCGGCACCGACACCCAGCCGGATCGTTCCTCGTGGCGCTCCACGCTCAGTGGTTGGCAGGAGAAGTACCCGCTCACCTACACGCAGTCGCAGACCGGCGAACTGCTCAAGCCGCAGTTCGTGCTCGAGCAGCTCCGCGACAACACGCCTGACGACTGCATCGTGGCCTCCGGTGTCGGTCAGCATCAGATGTGGACTGCCCAGTACTGGAAGTTCAATCATCCCTACACCTGGATCAACTCCGGTGGTCTGGGCACCATGGGCTTCGCCGTGCCGGCAGCCATCGGCGCCAAGGTCGGCCGTCCGGATCGCATGGTCTGGGCCGTCGACGGCGATGGCTGTTTCCAGATGACCGCCCAGGAACTCGTGACCGCGGCCAGCGAGCGCATTCCGGTGAAGATCGCCATTCTCAACAACGCCTATCTCGGCATGGTGCGCCAATGGCAGGAGATGTTCTACGAGGAGCGCTATAGCGAGGTGTTCCTCTCGCCCGATCTTCCGGATTACAAGATGTGGGCCGAGGCGATGGGTTGCGTCGGTATGCGGGTCGAATCACCCGAGGATGTGCTCCCGGCAATCCAGCGAGCCAACGAGATCGATGATCGCCCCGTGGTCATCGACTTCCGTACCGACGCACGTGAGAAGGTCTTCCCGATGGTTCCCGCCGGGAAGTCGAACTCCGACATCGTGGTCGGGGAGTGAGGAACCATGAACACGAATCCCACTGAGGTCCGTCACCACATCCTGTCGGTGCTCGTCGAGAACAAGCCCGGCGTACTTGCCCGTGTCTCGGGTCTCTTCGCCCGCCGTGCATTCAACATCTACTCGCTTGCCGTGGCGCCCACCAACGATCCGAGCGTCAGCCGAATCAGCATCGTCGTCGATGTGGAATCAGCGCCGCTCGAGCAGATCACCAAGCAGCTCGACAAGCTCATCAACGTCCTGGTCATCGAGGAACTTGCGCCGGCCGCTGCGGTGCAGCGCGAGCTCATGATTGCCACCGTGGTGGTCACCACCAGCGGGCACCAAGCCTTCCGTGACACCCTTGGCACCTTCTCCGCCAAGTTGCTCGATGAGAACGCCGACAGCTTCATCGTCTCGCTCGAGGACACCCCCGAACGGCTCGATGTCTTCGCTGCCTTCCTCGGGAGCCATCACCTTGTCGCCCTTGAGCGCACCGGCCGTGTGGCCCTTCCCCGCCTCAGCTGAGCAGGTCCAAAATCCCTGCCGTTTTTCCTAAGTGGCCGGCGGCAACCTAACCTTCCACACTTCAACATCTCAGACAGGAGTGCCGCCATGGCAACCGTGTACTACGAAGCAGATGCCGATCGTTCGTTCATCGCCGATCGCAAGGTCGCCGTCATCGGGTACGGCTCGCAGGGTCATGCCCATGCGCTGAACCTCAAGGAATCCGGCGTCAACGTCGTGGTGGGCCTCCGTGAAGGTTCTTCCTCGACCGCCAAGGCCGAGGCCGAAGGTCTCACTGTGATGTCTATCGCCGATGCCACTGCGTGGGCCGACGCCATCATGATCCTTCTCCCCGACACCGAGCAGAAGGCCGTGTACGAGGCCGAGATCGCCCCGAACCTCTCCGACGGCGATGCCATCTTCTTCGCCCATGGGTTCAACATCCGCTTCAATCGCATCGTCCCGCCCGCCGGCGTCGATGTCGTGATGGCCGCCCCCAAGGGCCCCGGCCATCTTGTGCGTCGCACCTACACAGAGGGTGGCGGCGTGCCCTGCCTCATCGCTGTCGAGCAGGATGCCACTGGTCACGCCCGTGACGTTGCCCTCGCCTACGCCGATGCCATCGGCGGCACCCGCGCCGGAGTCATCGAGACCACCTTCACCGAAGAGACCGAAACCGATCTTTTCGGCGAGCAGGCTGTGCTGTGTGGTGGCGTCACTGCGCTCGTTCAGGCTGGCTTCGAGACCCTCACCGAGGCTGGCTACCAGCCCGAGATGGCGTATTTCGAGTGCCTCCACGAGGTGAAGCTCATCGTTGACCTCATGTACGAAGAGGGCATCGCTGGCATGCGCTACTCGATCTCCGACACTGCCGAATACGGCGATGTCACCCGCGGTCCCCGCGTCATCACGTCGGCCACCAAGGCTGAGATGAAGAAGATCCTCGAGGAGATCACCTCCGGCCAGTTCGCCGATGAGTGGATCGCCGAGAGCGAGTCCGGCCGAGCTAACTTCAATGCCCTTCGCAAGGCTGGCGCCGATCACCCGATCGAGAAGACCGGTAAGGAACTCCGCTCGATGATGCCGTGGATCTCTGCTGGCCGGAAGAGCGTGGCCGAAACGTCCGGCGGCGCCCAGGATTAAGCGAAGTTGGTGCCGCCTCCTGCGCGGCGCCCAGGATTAAACGAAGTCGGTGCCGCCTCCTACGCGGCGCCCAGGAATCAGCAACACCAGGACTGAGCAGCATAACTGATCAACGCGACGTTTCGGCGCGATGAGACAAGCAGCTCTGTGGAGGGGACCGGTTCGCCGGTCCCCTTTCCGCGTTCTGGAGCCCGACCCGGTTCCCACAGCACGTCGTTCCTACGGATCTGCCGCTGCGGAGCGGAGGCTCGGTGATCTACCCGCGCCCTCCTGTGCGCGATGTCTGGTGGCCGGGCTGCCACGACGATGGGTGAGCGGGGGAGCGTGGCTCGGGGGCTCCGTGCGCCGAACACGACCATCGGGGGCGCGCACGGTGAGCACCGCCTGATCGTCAAGTTCGGTCTGCCAACCGGGGCGATGGAACAGGTGGTGGTGGAAACTGCACAGCAGCACGAGGCGGTGCAGATCGGTGCGACCGCCGGCCACCCAGTGGTCGATGTGGTGGACATCGCACCAGCGGGCCGGACGGGTACAGCCCGGCGCCCGACAGTGATGGTCCCGGGCGATCACGGCTCGGCGCAGCGGTGGGGGAACGCTGCGCACTGTTCGGCCGAGCTCGAGCACATGGCCACCATTGGTGATGACCCGCTGGAGAACGGAATCGCAGGAGAGTGTGTTGAGCGCGAGCGCGCTGAGGGTGGCACCGTCAGCAGTGGTGCCGACGCCCGCCCGTTCGAGAGCATCGGTGAACCAGGCCTGTTCGGCTGGCGAAAGACGTTGGCGCTCGGCGAAGGATGTGAGCGCAGAGGCCGAGTGAACCCCTGCACCGCGGAGCGTGGCGGCCAGAAGTTCCGGAAGATCGATGATGAGAGAGACATGTGGTTGGTGGCGTGCGATGTTCGAACCCGACCGGTGATGGGCGAGGCCGAAGCGGGCAAGGGCGACGAGCGCCTCAGCCCGCACCTGCGCCGCGCTGCGAGGCGGGTCGAGTGATTCCGTGAGTGCCCTCCGACCCTCTGGATTGAGCGCACTGGGCTCGGGGCGTTCGAAGACCCGGAGTGCGGCCATGAGCACCGCAGTGGCTTCCGCATCGAGATCACCGTCGAGGATGCCGCGACCGCCTGTGGTGGTGGAGAGATGGAGGCCCGACGGACGATCGGCGAATGATTCATCGGTGGCCTCGGCGAGTGTGACCCAGTGGTGAACCACCGTTGCGGACTCGGCACTGGTGAGTGGGGTGATGGTGTCGATGACGAGTTGCTGATCGGGGATGAACGCTCGCACGAACCGATTGGGGATGGCGCGGATGAGCTCGTCGACCTTGGCGCCATTGAGACGACCAGAGCGCCACGCTGCTGCGACCTCGGGCCACGCGTGCAAGCGAACGGCGCGCCGGCTGGCGAACGACGCCTCGTGGCGGGTGGTTGCGGCCTCATGTTGCAGCCATGAACTGAGCGAACCGAACCCGTGCTCCCGCCAGCCTTCGGTCGCATCGAACTCGGCTTCGGCGGAGGCGATGAGTGCGTCGAGGCGATCTCGCAGTTGCCGTGCCCGCATGATGCAGCTGGCATCGGGCGGGATGATCGTCGTGTCGAGCATCGACGAGATCGCTTCGGCATGCACTTCGAACATATGTTCACCCTACGGACCCCCTGTGACAGCGCGGTTCCACCAGTCCCGGCTAGCGTTCCGAGAGTTCGAGCGGAGGAGACGGCGGCATGGCAACACGGGAACGATTAACGCAGGACCGATCAACGCAGGAACGATCAACGCACGCTCGTGCAGCGCATGACCGGCCGCACGCGCTGCGTTTGGCGACGCTCGCAATCGCAGCACTGCTCGCACTGACACTGGGAATCGCCACCGCCTGCTCAAACTCATCCGATTCCTCGACTCAGCCCGGGCCCAACATGCTCACGACCGCGAATCTCGAGGGGAAGTGGACGCTCATCCAACCGGAGCCGGTCCCGGCCGGCACCTCGAACCCATTGCAGGTCGAGTTCACGAGCGGCCAGCAGTTCGGGTTCTATGGCGGCTGCAATCAGTCCGGTGGGAAGTACACAATCGTCGACGGCAGAGTCGTCCTGACCGAGGCGGCCTCGACCACCAAGGGCTGCAGCGATCCCGGGTGGATCCTCACCGACCCGATGACATTCGTGCTTAGCGAGAACGGCGCAGTGCTCACAGTGGGAACAACAGCCGGAGACCAGCGACTCCAACGGGTCGACTCGTTCACCGACTGAGCCAGAACAATCGCTGGTCGCCGACCGCTGACCGCTGACCGCTCTCACTCTCTAAATCCGACTTGATTGGTCAGGATTCGAACCGTAGGCTTCACCGCCGCTGACAATCGATGTCTGCGCCGAACGATCTCACCAGAGGAGTACCGATGAGCGAGCAGTGGGGCTTCGACACCCGCCAGATCCATGCCGGTCAGGAGCCTGATCCGACCACCGGTGCACGAGCCGTCCCGATCTACCAGACGACCTCGTACCAGTTCCGCGACACCACTCACGCCGCCAACCTCTTCGCACTGGCCGAGATGGGCAATATCTATACCCGCATCATGAACCCCACGCAGGGTGTGTTCGAGGCCCGCATCGCCTCGCTCGAAGGTGCGACCTCCACCGCTGTCGGCATCCCCGGCGCGCTCGCTGTGGCCTCCGGTCAGGCCGCCGAGACCATGGCCATCATGAACCTCGCCGAGCAGGGCAGCCATATCGTCGCTTCCGCTGCGCTCTATGGCGGCACCTACAACCTTCTTCACTACACGCTGCCGAAGTTCGGCATCGATGTCACGTTCATCGATGATCCCGATGATCTCGATGCATGGCGCGCTGCGGTGCGTCCCAACACCAAGGCCTTCTACGGCGAGACGATCGGCAACCCGCGCAACGACGTCCTTGACATCGAAGGCGTTTCGGCGGTTGCCCATGAGAACGGCGTGCCGCTCATCGTCGACAACACCGTGGCCTCCCCGTGGCTCATCCGTCCGCTGCAGTGGGGTGCCGACATCGTCGTGCACTCCGCCACCAAGTTCATCGGTGGCCATGGCACCTCCATCGGCGGTCTCATCGTCGACGGTGGCACCTTCGACTTCGGCGCCAACGACAAGTTCCCGATGTACACCACGCCGGACCCCAGCTACCACGGCCTCACCTACTGGCCGGCACTCGGCCCGGGTGCCTACATCATCAAGGCCCGCGTGCAGATCCTGCGTGACATGGGCGCTGCGGTCACGCCGTTCAACTCGTTCATGTTCCTGCAGGGGCTCGAGACCCTCAGCCTGCGCATGGAGCGTCACAACGAGAACGCCCAGGCAGTTGCTGCGTTCCTCGCCGATCATCCGCAGGTCGAGGCCGTGCAGCACGCCAGCCTCACGTCCTCGCCATGGCATGAGCGTGCCGCCAAGTACTCCGAGGGTCGTGGCTTCGGCTCCACCCCGGCGTTCGTGATCAAGGGTGGCAAGGAAGCCGGCCAGAAGTTCATCGAGGCGCTCGTGCTCCACAGCCATGTCGCCAACATCGGCGATGTGCGCAGCCTCGCCATCCATCCGGCCACCACGACCCACTCGCAGCTCACCGAAACCGAGCAGATCTCGACCGGTGTGCAGCCGGGCCTCGTGCGTCTCTCGGTCGGCCTCGAGAGCATCGGCGACATCATCGCCGATCTCGAGATCGGTTTTGCTGCCGCCAAGTGACTCGTCGATCGGTCGCCACACTGTGATGGCCGCTCGCAACTGACGTAGTGATCGGAGGGCCGGTTCGCCGGCCCTCCGTCGCGTCCGGGGTCGGACTGATCAGCCGGCGGGAGTACCGTCATGGGCCTCACGAACTCGCAGGGGGAACTCATGGCCACAGCATTCGACTTCACCGACAAGGTCGTCATCGTCACCGGATCGACGAAGGGGCTCGGCCGGGCGATGGCCCAGGGGTTCGCCGAGGCCGGCGCCACCGTCGTGGTGAGCAGCCGCAAGCAGGAACTGTGCGATCAGGTCGCCGCTGAGATCAGCGCCACTACCGGCGCCACCGTGCTCGGTCTTGCCTGCCATGTCGGTGACTGGGATGCCATTCCCGGGTTCGTCGATGCCGTGCAATCTCGTTTCGGTGATATCGACGTGCTGGTCAACAATGCCGGCATCAATCCCACGGGTGCGTCGCTTTCGGATACCTCACTCGATCTGTGGCGCAAGGTGTTCGCCGTGAACCTCGAAGGTCCGTTGCGTATGTCCACCTGTGTTGCGCCGATCATGCGCGAGACCGGCGGCGGCAGCATCATCAACATCGCCACCGTCGGTGCCTACAGCGGTGGGCCCGGTGTCGGGGCCTACGGTGCGTCGAAGGCCGCGCTGCTCAACATGACCCGCACGATGTCTATGGAGTTCGCCGCCTGGAACATCCGGGTCAACGCCATCAGTCCGGGACCGATCCGCAGCGAGCTGACCAATGGTGCCGAAGCGATGGCACCGGGGTTCTTCGCCCGCGCTGCGGCGGCCACCACGATGAAGCGCGTGGCCGAGACCGAGGAGATCGTCGGTCCGGTGCTGTACCTCGCGAGCGATGCGTCGTCGTATGTGACCGGCGAGGACCATGTGGTCGCCGGCGGTATGCCCCGCCGGTGACTCAGCCGAGTTGCTCGACCACGTGATCGATGCAGCGGGTGAGCGCTTCGATATCGCCCGGATCGATTGCCGGGAACATCGCCACACGGATCTGGTTGCGCCCGAGCTTGCGATAGCTGTCGGTGTCGACCACGCCGTTCTTGCGCAGCACCGCGCTCACCACGTTCGCGTCGATGGAGTCATCGAGATCGATCGTGGCGACGACGTGGCTGCGCATGGCCGGATCGGCGACGAACGGAGTGGCGTAGCTGCTGGCATCGGCCCATGAATACATGATCTGCGCTGATGCATCGCTGCGACCTGCCGCCCAGTGCAGACCACCGTTGTCGTTGAACCACTCGACCTGCTGCACGGCGAGGAACACCGTGGCCAGTGCCGGGGTGTTGTAGGTCTGATCCTTGCGCGAGTTGTCGAGCGCCACCGCGAGATTCAGCGACTCTGGGATCCAACGATCCGATGCCGCAATGCGTTCGATGCGTTCGATGGCGGCGGGGGACACCGCAGCCAGCCACAGGCCACCGTCGGAGGCGAAGCACTTCTGCGGGGCGAAGTAGTAGCAGTCGGTCTGCGCGGCATCGAAGCGCAGACCACCGGCGGCCGAAGTGGCATCGACGAGCACGAGCGCCTGATCGGCGGATGTGCCAGCCGGACGTATGAGCGGCATGGCCACACCGGTGGAGGTCTCGTTGTGGGTCATCGCGTACACATCGACCGAAGGATCAGCGACGTTGAGTGGATGCGAACCGGGATCGGTGCTGATGACCACCGGGTCATCGAGGAACGGAGCGGCCTTGGCGGCCTGCGCGAACTTCGAGGAGAACTCGCCGAAGGTGAGGTGCTGGCTGCGCTTCTCGATGAGGCCGAACGTGGCTATGTCCCAGAACACCGTGGAGCCGCCATTGCCGAGCATGATCTCGTAGCCATCGGGAAGCGCGAACAGTTCGGCGAGCCCGTTGCGAAGTCGGCTCACCATGTACTTCACGGTGTCCTGACGATGACTGGTTCCCATGTACTCGCGACCGGTGGCAGCGAGGGCGTCGAGCGCTTCCTGGCGGACCTTTGAAGGCCCACAGCCGAAGCGGCCGTCGGCCGGCAGGAGATCAGCGGGAATGGTGATGGCGGGGGTGGGAGTACTCACCCCACCATCGTTCCACCCCAGCACCCCCACCGACGAAACCATTCGAGGAATTGCGATGAACGATCAGTGAACACTGGAGGCGAAACCGTGTAGGCGTCAGGGGTGGCCCAGCCGGTAGCGTCTTGTCGCCCCCGTCAGTTCGAAGTGAGGATTTCCCCCATGGCTCTCGATCGTCTCTCCCGCCGCGTCTCGGCCATCACCGAATCGGCCACCCTCGCCGTCGACGCCCGCGCCAAGGCACTGAAGGCCGCCGGCGAGCCCGTCATCGGTTTCGGCGCCGGCGAGCCCGATTTCCCGACTCCGCCGCACATTGTCGAGGCCGCCATCGCCGCGTGCTCCGATGTGAAGAATCATCGCTACACGCCGGCTGCCGGTCTGCCCGAACTCAAGGAGGCCGTGGCGGCGAAGACCCTGCGTGATTCCGGCGTGACGGTGTCGCCCGGACAGGTTCTCATCACCAACGGTGGCAAGCACGCGGTTTACAACACCATGGAAGCCCTGCTGAACCCGGGTGACGAGGTTTTGCTGCCGGCCCCGTACTGGACCACCTATCCCGAGCCCATCGCCCTCACCGGCGCAACGTCTGTGGTGCTGCCCACCGATGTGTCGACGGGTTTCCGCGTCTCGGTCGAACAACTCGAAGCTGCCCGCACGCCCAACACGAAGGCACTCGTGTTCGTGTCGCCGTCGAACCCCACGGGTGCGGTCTACCCGGCCGAGGAGATCGAAGCCATCGGTCGTTGGGCGCTCGAGCACGGCATCTGGGTCATCACCGATGAGATCTACGAGCACCTCACGTTCGGCGACAACGAGCATGTCTCCATCCTCAAGCTCGTGCCCGAACTGGCCGATACCTGTGTGATCCTCAACGGCGTGGCCAAGACCTACGCCATGACCGGCTGGCGGGTGGGGTGGATGATCGGTCCGAACGATCTCATCAAGGCCGCTACGAATCTGCAGTCACATTCCACTTCGAACGTGGCCAACGTGTCGCAGCGTGCTGCGCTCGCCGCGGTGTCGGGCAGCCTCGACTGTGTCGACGAGATGGTCGTGGCGTTCTCGCGTCGCGCCGATCTCATCCATGGTCTGCTCAATGACATCCCCGGTGTCACCGCCATGAAGCCGCAGGGCGCGTTCTATGCGTTCCCATCGTTCGAGGGCGTGCTCGGTCTCGACATCGGTGGCGTTCGCCCGGCCAACACGTTGGAACTGTGCGAGGTCATTCTCGATCAGGCCAAGGTTGCACTCGTACCCGGCGAGGCCTTCGATGCGCCGGGCTATGCCCGAATCTCCTTCGCGGTGAGCGACGCCGATATCACTGAAGGCATCGGCCGCATCGCCACACTGCTGGGCACCGCGAAGTGACCAACCGGTGACCGCCCTGCCCTACGGCACCTGGCCGTCACCGATCACTGCTGATCTCATCATCTCGAAGTCGGTGTCCATCGGCGACCTCGGTGTTGGTGCACACGGACTCTGGTGGAGCGAGGGTCGTCCCGAGGAAGGCGGGCGCGTGCAGTTGGTGCGCCAACTAGCGAACGGCACTCACTTCGATGTGCTGCCCGAAGGGTTCGGCGCGCGCACCCGCGTGCACGAGTACGGCGGGGGAGCGTGGTGGCTGCACGGCGATGACGTGGTGTTCGCCAATTGGGCCGACCAACGGCTGTATCGCATGCCCGAGGATTCACACGAGCCGGTGGCGCTCACCCCGGCGCCTGCTGCCGAGCACGGCGATCGCTATGCCGACATGCGTTTCACCGCTGATGGTCGGTGGGTGGTGTGTGTGCGTGAGCGACACAGTGCTGATGGTGAACCAACCAATGAGATCGTTGCGGTGCGCACGCATCCCGATGGCGAACCGGCCGAGCCGATCGTGCTGGTGAGCGGACCAGATTTTCTGGCCGCACCCCGGGTGAGCCCAGATGGCACGCTGCTCACCTGGTTCTCCTGGCATCACCCCGACATGCCCTGGGACGGCACCGAACTGCATGTGGCCACACTCATCGTCGAACTCCATGATGGTGGGCGCATCGATCTCGGCGCATCGGTGGTGCTCGCGGGATCGCGAGACGAATCCATCACCGAACCCGACTGGCATCCCGACGGCTCGTTGCTGTTCGTGGCTGATCGCAGCAACTGGTGGAACCTGTACCGGTTCACAGCGGAACAGTTGCATGAGGCATTGGTATCGGGAGTTTCGCCGCAACCAACACTGCTCACGCCCATGGATTCCGACATCACGCTCGGACATTGGGTATTCGACCAGTCTCGTTACGCGGTACTGGCCGATGGTCGCATCCTGTTCGCCCATATCGTCGGCGGTAGTGATCGCCTCGCCGTGATCTCCGCCGATGGCACTCGCGTCACGCCCGTTGACTCGCCGCTCACGTCGATCTCGTCGTTACGGGCCTTCGGGAATGGTGCCGCACTCGTCGGTTCCTCGTTCCGACATGAACCCGTGGTTGTCGCCATCGATGTTCCGAATACTGATCATGTGCCTGTCGCTGAGGATGCGACGGTCGCTGCGAGCATCGGCATCGTGCGCCCGAGTCGCGATCTCGGCGTCGAGCAGAACTGGTTCGCCCATCCTGAGTCCATCGAGTTCGCCACCACCGGCGATCGCACGGCGTATGGACTGTTCTATCCGCCCACCAATCCCGGGGTCAGCGAGCTCGCTGACGAGCGACCACCGCTCATCGTGCTCAGTCATGGTGGCCCCACCGCAGCAGCGCGCCCGCAGCTGGCACTTGGCGTGCAGTTCTGGACCTCGCGTGGTTTCGCGGTTGTCGATGTGAACTACGGCGGCTCCACCGGGTACGGCCGGGCGTTCCGTAAGCAACTCGATGGGCTGTGGGGGATCGTCGATGTGGAGGACTGCATCGCGGCGGCCCAGTACCTCGTCGCAACAGACCGCGTCGATGCCGAACGCCTCATCATCCGCGGTGGCAGTGCCGGCGGTTTCACCACGTTGGCCGCGCTCACGTTCCACGATGTGTTCGCCGCCGGTTGCAGTCTCTACGGCATCGCTGATCTCGAAGTGCTCGCCACCGACACCCACAAGTTCGAGTCGCGCTACCTCGACTCGCTCATCGGTCCGTGGCCGGAACGCAGCGATCTCTATCGCGAACGTTCGCCCATTCATCACACCGAGCGGCTGAGCTGTCCGCTCATCGTGCTGCAGGGTCTCGATGATGCGGTGGTGCCACCCAACCAGGCCGAACTCATGGTGCAAGCGCTCGCCGAACGGGGTCTGCCCCATGCATATCTGGCGTTCGAAGGCGAAGGGCATGGTTTCCGCCAGGCCGCCACCATGAAACGAGCCCTCGAAGCCGAGGCGTACTTCTATTCGAAGGTGCTCGGATTCGAGTTGGCTGATCCCGTCGAACCAGTCACTATCGTGAATCTCTGATTCTCCGTTCCAAACCCCGATTTCCCTCGGGTCACCCCCCACAACCCGGCCCGGCCCTGACTTCTGACTCGTCAGTTGGTCCGGCGGCGGTCCCCTCCGCAAGGATGAAGAGCTATGGCACGCATTCTCGTCACTGAAACGATCGCCGATGGCGGTCTCGACCAACTGCGCGCAGCAGGCCACACCGTCGATGTGCAGGAGGGTCTGACCCCCGAGCAACTGTGCGAGGCCATCGTGGGCGCGCACGCACTCATCATCCGCTCGGCCACCGATGTCACGGCTGAGGTGCTCGCCGCCGGAACTGATCTCATCGTTGTCGGCCGGGCCGGCATCGGTCTCGACAATGTCGACACCGCGGCGGCCACCGAGCGCGGTGTCATGGTTGTCAACGCCCCGCAGTCCAACATCCTCTCGGCCGCCGAGCAGACCATGGCGTTGCTGCTGGCCGTGGCCCGCAACGTGCCCCAGGCCCACGCTGCGCTGGTGTCGGGTCGTTGGGAACGCAGCAAGTGGACCGGCGTCGAACTCTCCGACAAGACCCTCGGCGTCGTTGGTCTCGGTCGTATCGGCAAGCTCGTGGCCCAGCGGGCCATGGCGTTCGGTATGCGTCTCATTGCCTTCGATCCGTTCGTGTCGGCCGAGATGGGTCGCAAGATGAACATCGAACTCGTCGACTTCGACACGCTGCTCGCCCAGAGCGATTTCATCACTTTGCATGTGGCCAAGACCCCCGAGACCATCGGGCTGTTCAACGCCGAGACCCTCGCGAAGACCAAGCCCGGTGTGCGCATCATCAACGTTGCTCGTGGCGGCATCATCGTCGAGAGCGATCTCGCCGATGCCATTCGTTCAGGTCATGTCGGTGGCGCGGCGCTCGATGTGTTCGACAAGGAACCCACCACGGAATCGCCGCTGTTCGAACTGCCCCAGGTCGTGGTCACGCCTCATCTCGGCGCCAGCACCCATGAGGCCCAGGACAAGGCGGGCGACACGATTGCCGAGATGGTCGGCCTCGCTCTCGCCGGTGAGTTCGTTCCGTTCGCCGTCAATGTCAATGCTGCCGAAGCCAGCGAAGTCGTGCGTCCGTTCCTCGGTCTCGTTGAGCGCCTCGGTGCATTGTTCGCTGGTCTGTCGGGTCAGGCCGACACCATCGAGGTCAGTTACGAAGGTGAGATCGCTGGCTACGACACCCGCATCCTCACGCTCTCTTTGCTCAAGGGTTTCTTCGGTCGCATCAGTGACGACCCGGTGTCGTTCGTCAATGCGCCCAAGCTGGCCGAGGAGCACGGCATCAGCGTCGCCGAAACCACCTCCACCACCTCGCACGCATACATCAACCTCGTCACCGTGCGCGGTGCGGGTCACAGCATCGCCGGCACGTTGGTTGGCCTCAACGGCGAACCCCGCCTCGTGATGGTCGATGATCACCGCGTCGATGTGCCGCCCGCCGGCCACATGCTCGTGGTGCGCAACGATGATCGTCCGGGCATGATCGGCCGGGTCGGCACCATCGTGGGCGAGTCGGGAATCAACATCGCCGACATGGACGTCGGCACCGCCGCCAGTGGCGCCTCCGCCATGATGGTGCTCGCCACCACGGCTGAGGTTCCCGAGTCGGTCTGCGACACGCTGCGTGCGGTCGAGGGCATCGTTTCGGTCGACACGCTCTAGGCGTCGTTGACGGCTCGCCCGAATGTCGCGGCGCCCCTTGGAATCCAACTTGGAGATTCGCGGGTTGCAACACGGCCCGGCGCGCGGCAGACTTTCACCCATGTGCAAGCACACCAACTTCTCGGAACTGCTCCTTAGGTAGGGCGAGCGCCCCCATACCGGTGCTCGTCGACCTCCTGTGCCCTCGGGCCAGGAGGTTTTTTCGTTCTCCGGCCCGTGTTGATCACAGGCGCCCGTCCCCATCTGGAGCA
>WLCQ01000140.1 GCA_009705225.1 Actinomycetota bacterium
ACGAGATCATCACCAGCGCCGTGACCTTCTCCACTGATATCGCTCCGATGATCCGCAAGGGCATCGTGCCGGTGTTCGTTGATGTCACTCCTGACACGTTCCAGATCGACGTTGATGCCATCGAGGCCATGATCACCCCGCGTACCAGAGCGATCCTCACCCCGAATCTCATCGGCAATGCTCCGGACTGGGATGTCATCCGAGCCATCGCTGATCGTCATGGACTCAAAGTGGTCGAGGACTCCTGCGACGCGCTCGGGCTCACATTGCGGGGCACGCCCACTGGTGCACGTGCTGATATCTCGCTGACCAGCTTCGCCCTCTCGCACATCATCACCGCAGCCGGCACCGGCGGCATGGTGTGCTTCGACGATGACGAGATGGCTGACAAGGCGTTGCTGTTTCGCCGATGGGGTCGTCGCTCCGAGCTGCAACTGTTCGGATCACTCAAGGGCAAGGTCAACCGGTTCTTCAGCGATATCGACGACGGCCTCGAATACGACAACCTGTTCATCTTCGACGAGAACGGTTGGAACTTCGAGCCTTCCGAACTCTCCGCCGCGTTCGGTCTCGTGCAGCTCGACAAACTCGACGACAACCTTGCTCGTCGTCAGCGCAGCTTTGCGCTCACCGCCTCACACTTCGAACGTTGGCCGCACCTGTTCACGCTGCCCCGCATCACTGAGGGGATCGAGACGGGCTGGCATATGTTCCCGATCATCATCAACGAGGACTCCGGCATCCGCCGCTCGGAGTTCCAGTCGTGGATGGAGACCAACGGGATCGACACCCGCATGGTCTGGACCGGCAACGTCACCCGCCAGCCGATGCTGCGCGGCCGCGAGTTCCGCGTGCCCGAGGCCGGACTACCCAACGCCGATCGGGTCATGGAGTGGGGCCTCATCCTGCCCAACAACCACTCGCTCAACGATGACGACTGCAACTACATCGGCGAAACCGTCGAAGCGTTCCTCACCGACAAGGGCCTGATCTGATGGGCGAAAGGTTCCGTGGTCGACGCGCGCTGGTCACTGGTTCGAGCCGCGGTATCGGCGCCGGCATTGCCGAACGCCTCGCCGCCGAGGGCGCCGATGTGGTGCTCACCGCTCGCACGCTCGACACACACGAACACCTTGCCGGCAGCCTCACCGAAACCGCGGAACGTCTGGCGAAGTACGGCACAAAGGTGGCGATCGTGGTCGCCGATCTCATCGATGAAACCGACAGGGCGCGCATCATCCCCGAGGCCGCCGACGCGCTCGGTGGCCATATCGAGATCCTCGTGAACAATGCCGCAGCATCGATTCAAGCCCCGCTCACCGGCTTCTCCGTGAAGCGGCGCAACATCATGTTTGAAGCCAACGTGAATGCTCCGATCGATCTCGCGCTGGCCGCATTGCCGGCAATGATCGAGGCGGGCGAAGGTTGGATCGTCAACCTCTCGAGCGGCAGTGCCAGGTTGTGGGACGGTCCGCCGTTCGATGTCGGCCCATCAGGCCCGCGAATCGCGGCATATGGCGCGTCGAAGGCTGCGCTCAACCGCATCACCAACGGCCTCGCCGCCGAGGTCTACGGCACTGGCGTGCGGGTGAACACCGTCGAGCCACGCGCTGCAGTGTTGAGCGAGGGCGCAGCAGCGATCGTCGGCGCAACACTGCGGCCCGATCAGATCGAGTCGATGGAAGCAATGGTCGAAGGGACGCTGGTGCTGTGCGACTGCGGGCCGGACGTGACCGGCCGCATCACGGTGAGCCTCGACAACATCGCCGAATGGGGTCTCACTGTGTGCGGCCTTGACGGACTTCCACTCACCTGAGAACCGCCAGGGCCGGCAGCGCCAACGAGATTCTTAGCGGGGGATCTCGCTCCACGGCACGGCAGTGTCGACGCGGACATCTCCGGGAAGACCCAGCACGCGTTCGGCGAGGATGTTGCGCATGATCTCGGAGGTGCCACCCTCGATGGTGTTGGCCCGGGATCGCAGGAACCGACCGGTGCGAGTGCGCATCGACTCCGAAGAACGCGTGAGCGGGTAGCCCGGTTCGTGGATCATGCCGTCGGCACCTTCCAACTCGACGATGGCCTCGTTGAGACGCTTCGAGAACTCCGCCGAGGCCAACTTGCCCACGGAGCCCTCGGGGCCGGGGCTGCCACCCACCGCGGCGGCTTTGGCCCGGGCGTTGGTGAGGCGGATGATCTCGCCCTCGATCCAGAGCTTGGCGACGCGGTCGCGCCAGATGATCCGCTCGGTCTCAGAGAGGGCGTCGCGGCGCGCCTCCCACAACGAGACCAGATCGCGGATGGGACCGGAGCCGCGCGGGGCCGCACCACCGGAGAGGGCGACACGCTCATTCATCAGCGTGGTGATCGCGACCTTCCAACCGTTGCCGGGTTCACCGAGTCGCAGAGAATCATGAATACGCACGTCGGTGAGGAAGACCTCGTTGAACTCGGCCTCGCCGGTCATCTGGAACAACGGCCGCACCTCGACTCCCGGTGCATGCATATCGAGGACGAAATAACTGAGGCCCTTGTGCTTCGGGACATCGGGATCAGTGCGGGTGAGCAGCATGCCGTAGCTCGACTCATGGGCGAGAGTGGTCCAGACCTTCTGACCATTGACGATCCATTCGTCGCCATCGCGGATCCCCCGACTGGGAATGCCAGCGACATCGGAACCGTGCGTTGGTTCCGAGAACAACTGACACCAGATCTCCTCGCCGGTGAAGATCGGGCGGATGTGCTTCGCCTTGAGTTCGTCGGAGCCGAACATAAGCAGCGTGGGTGCGCCCATGCCGATGCCGATCGGATTGATGCGGAGATCCTCGAAGTGCACGCCGTGAGCGCGCAGCACACCGTCGATGACTGCCTGCTGACCGCGGTTCCCTCCGAGACCTCCGTAGCCCTCGGGGAAATGCACCATGGCGAGACCAAAGTCGAACTGCGCGCCGCGCAGAGCAAACTGGTCCTGGAGGATCTCGCGGTTGATCTCCACGAACTCCTCGGTGAGCTTGGTCAGATCCTGATCGCTGTACATGACTCGTCCCCGTGGTCGCCGATCGAAGTGCTCCCGGGAGACTAATGACCGGGCCGGGCCGATGTGCAAGCCTCTTCCCATGTTCGATCTGACCGGAAAAACTGCACTCGTCACCGGAGCCGGACAGGGTGTGGGCTTCGGAATCGCGGCCACGCTGCTCGAAGCCGGAGCGAAGGTGTTCGTCAACGATCTCGTACCCGAACGGGCCGTGGCGGCGGCCGAAGCGCTCGGATCCAACGCCACCGCGCTGCCCTTCTCTGTCGATGACCGCGAGGCCGTCGTATCCGCGATCGCAGGGATCGGGCCGGTGGACATACTCGTGAACAATGCCGGTATTCCCCCGACGATGCGGCCGGTGAAGTTTCGCGACATGGACCCTGCTGAATGGGCGGCCTACATCGACGTCAATCTCTATGGGGTCATCAACTGTGTGAGCGCCACCATCGATGAAATGTGCGAGCGCGGCTGGGGTCGAGTCATCACTATCTCCTCGGGCGCCGGTACCCAGGGCCTCAACATCGGTGTGTCGATGTATGGAGCCGGCAAGGGCGGTGCCATCAGTTTCATGCGCCATCTTGCGGTGGAGACGGCTCGCAGTGGGGTCACCGCCAACACGCTCGCGCTGGGACTCATGGAACGCGATGCCCCCAACGTCACCGAGGAGTCGCGCACTGTCACCGCGTCGATGGCCAAGCAGGTACCTGTGGGTCGGCTCGGAACCGGACGCGACATCGGATACACGTGTGTCTTCCTCGCCTCTGACGAAGCCGAGTGGATCACGGGTCAGACCATTGCAGTGAATGGCGGATCAGTCACCACCTGAACCAAGTTTTGCGACTGGCCGACAATGCGCCCCACCCGAAGTGAGCTATTGGGTGATGAAGGACCGGTCCAGTTCCGCGATCGAGGCGGCACCGATGAGACTCATTGTTCGCCGCATGTCTTCACGCCACCAGCCCAGCAGCGTGTCGACCCCGACCTCTCCCGCCGCGCCGAGCGCGTAGAGATAGGCCCGACCCGCCATCACGGCATCGGCACCGGCAGCTATCGCCTTCACGATGTCGCTACCCCGACGCACACCTCCGTCGCAGATGATCTGCGCTCGACCACCAACCGCATCGGCAACCGGTGAGACGAGAGAGAGCGTTGCCGGAGAACCATCGAGTTGGCGACCGCCATGATTGGAAAGCGCGATGGCATCAACGCCGAGATCAGCGGCGATGATTGCATCCTCGACACGCTGGATGCCCTTCACGACGATGCGGCCGCTCCAGATGGAACGCAACCACTCGATATCGCTCCATGCGAGCGCCGGGTCGAACTGGCTGTTGATGTAGTCGGAGAGATTCACCGGCGAGGAACCGTCGCCGACCGAACGCCCCACGACATTGGCGAAACGGATGGGCTCGTTACAAAGGAACGCCATGGTCCAGGCCGGATGACGCAGCCCGTCGATGATGGTTCCCGCCCCGATGGTCGGTGGCAGGGAAAACCCGCGACGCACATCGCGTTCGCGACGACCGAACACCGCCGTGTCGACGGTGAGCACCAGGGCCTCGTAGTCATTCGCCGCCGCCCGTTGCACCATCTCGGTGACCAGTTCGCGATCGCGCCATGCGTACACCTGGAACCAGAGCCGACCATCGCTGACGGATCGCACCTCCTCGATGGAGCGGGTGGCGAGCGTGGACAGTGTGTAGGGAATGCCAGCGCGCGCCGCCGCGCGAGCAACGGCCAGTTCGCCCTGCGGATCAGCGATACGGGTGAACCCAGTCGGCGCCAGAACGAGAGGAAGTTCCGACGGAGCGCCGAGCACCTCGGTACCGACGTCGATCTTCTCGATGCCCCGCAGAACCCGCGGTCGGAACTGCATATCAGCGAAGGCCTGCGAGTTAGCTGCGAGGGTGCGTTCGTCCTCAGCGCCACCGTCGATGTAATCGAAGCAACCACCGGGGAGTCGCTTCTGGGCGATCCCGCGCAGATCCGCCACTGATGCCGCCCGGGCGAGTCGTCGCTTCACGGAATCGGTTTCGAATCGTCCGAAGCGGACCACGGAACGAACGCTCGAGAGACTCATCAGGACCAATGATGCCGTGCCGCCATCGAGCCTGTCGACCGACCCCGGAAGCGACCAGCCTCAGAGGAACATCGTGATGAGCAAACCGATGACACAGGCCCCGACCACAGCGATGGTGATGGCGTACGCGATCACTGCACCCCGGCTTGCCACCCACTCCCCCATCAGGTCGCGATCGCGCGCGACACCGAGCAGGAAGATGAGCAGCGGCAGCAGCAGCACCGCGTTGAGGACCTGGGTGACCACGAGGATGGTGACGAGCGGTGCGCCGGGGATGAGCACCAGCACCGCGGCCACCAGCACCACCACACCGAACGTGAGGTAGAACGGTTTGGCCTCGGAGTAGTGATCATCGAGGGCGGCTTCGACCCCCACGTACTCGCACACCGAATACGCCGTCGAGAGCGGGAGGATCGATGCGGCAAGCACGGCTGCTCCGATGAGCCCGACCCCGAAGAGCGTGCCCGCCGCGCCTCCGGCGAGCGGTTCGAGCGCACGGGCGGCATCGGAAGCGGTGTCGATGGACAGACCGTTGCGATTCAGTGTCGCGGCACAGGCAACGACGACGAAGAATCCGACAACGCCAGTGAGGATCGAACCTGCGATGACATCAATGCGTTCGTAACGGAGATCCTCGGGTCGCAGTTGCTTGTCGACGGCGTAGGACTGGATGAACGCGAGACCCCATGGAGCGAGCGTGGTGCCGACGGTGGCTGTGATGATCACGAACGCATCACGGGTGAACGGCATGGTCGGAACGACGAGCCCATGCACTGCGGCACCCCAGTCGGGATGCGAGAGCAGCCCGGATGCGATGTAGGCCACGAACACCGAGGCGAGTAGCACGAAGATGTGTTCGATCCTGCGGAAACTGCCCCGCAGCACCAGCACCGACACGCCAACCGCGGCCAACGGCACGCTCAGATACCGACTCACGCCGAACAGTTCGAACCCGGCAGCAAGGCCGGCGAACTCCGCGCATGTCGTGCCGAGGTTGGCCAGCACGAGCGCGATGAGCGCCGCTCCGCTGAGCTTCACGCCGTACCGCTGACGGATCAGTCCAATGATCCCCTGGCCGGTGACCACACCCATCCGGGCGCCGAGTCCGTGGAACAGGATCAGGGCAATGGTCGAGAGCGCCAGCACCCACAACAACTGGTAGCCGTGCTGTGCACCGAGCACTGAGTACGTGGTGATCCCGGCGGGGTCGTCGTCGGAGAGCCCAGCGATGAGTCCAGGACCCACCACAGCGAATAGTGCGCCGATCGCCAGACGGCGTCGGGCGATTCCCTTCATCGACCACTTCATTGAGCGCCGGGCGCTGAGGAGCCACCCGGAGTCGCGCTACCCGGCATCGCTCTCTTCGATCTGCCGTGCCGATGACGCCACCCCGCTCCACGGAAGAACCGTCGACCGCGCAACGGTCGTTCATGACGGACACGATGACGCCACCGATGGGCGTGCT
>WLCQ01000141.1 GCA_009705225.1 Actinomycetota bacterium
CAGCTTTTCGTCGTAGCGATCACCGAAGCCGATCGTGGTGGTGGTGATGCTGCGTGAGCGTGCAGCGGCAGCAATGCTGGCCAGACGGTCGGGGTCGGTCTCGCCGACATTGGCCTGACCATCGGTGAGGATGATCACCCGACGCAGTGCCTCGGGTCGGGGCGAGGCCTCGAGCATCTCGATGCCCTTCAGCCAACCGCCCGACAGGTTGGTGGAGCCGCCGGTGGTGACCTGCTTGATGCGAGCAGCGGCGAGGTCGGGATCGTGCGATGAAAGTTCGAGCACGAGTTCGGTGGTGTCATCGAAGGCCACGACACCGACACGGTCGGCAGGCCCGGCCAGACGCAGGAAGTGCGCGGATGCCGCCTTGACGGACCGCAGTGGATCGCCACTCATGGAGCCGGACTTGTCGAGGACGAGCACGACATCGAGCGGCTGGCGCTCGGAGTCGGGCGCCGGTGGCGCCTTGAGTTCCACGAGTAGATGGACGACGTCGTTGTCGACGAGGGGGACGATGGTTCGATCGAAGGTGATCTTCGGTTGCATGGCGTGCTCCTTTGTTGCATTTCCGCCGGTACACAGGGATGAACGCACGCAGTGCTCGGAAATGTGCGAGTTCGTCGAAATTCCGCGGAATCTCCGGAATCTTCGGGGCTCCGGATCTCCGAGACTGTTCGCTTCCCACGCAAACAGGGACACCCCTCACGTGGGTGATCAGCCGAATCACCCATGCGCGGGGATGCGCACTGCATGGGAACACAGCAGCCTTGAGTCCAATGACCATCCAGGGCGTTGGAACACCGGCTTCACTCGCACCGATCAGAGTTCTCGTGATCGACAGGAGCAGGGCAGCGGAATGCAAGATCCTCGTTCATCTCGAAAACGCAGGGCACCAGATCATTCATGCTCGGGACGAGAACGCGGTGATCGAACTCCTTCTGGGGAGCGTTGACGAAACCCCAGAGGATCAAAGCCTCATCTATTCAGGAGTTTCTGTTGAGCCGGAGCACCGAACTGTGCATGTGCACGGCACTCCGGTCGAACTCTCGCGGCTCGAGTTCGAATTTCTCTTGGCGCTGATCGAGACGCCCATGCGGGTGCTCACCCATGGCGAACTCGCCGAGCGCGTCTGGGGCAACTATGACGTTGGCCTCAAGGCGATCTCGGTACTTGCATCCCGACTGCGGCGGCGGGTCATCGAGGCCGGCGGTCCGAGGGTCGCAGAGGCAGTGCACGGAGTCGGGTACCGACTCGCATGCGCCGGATGATCCCCATCATCACCGGAGCAGCGATCAATGCGAGCAGCAAGCCGACAAGGAACTGCGTCATCGTTTTGCCACCGAATCCTACGAACAGGCTTGGTAACGGGATCTGACCGACCACCAATGGAACTGACCCCGACTCGATCTGCAACTCCCACGGATCGGGCGCCGCATTGGCGTCTCCCTTCGTGGTGACCACGACCTTGCCATCCTGCTCGCGCACACTGGTCAACCGATGTGCGTACATCACTCCGCCTTCGTCGGGAACCGGGAGCACCACGACATCACCCGCTTCCAGGTTTGCCGTCGACACCGGCAGCAGCACCACGACATCACCAACCGCGATCGTGGGTTGCATGCTCGGCGAGACGACTCGCATGAAATGAATGTGTATGACCGCCACCAGCAGGGCGAAACCGATGGTGGCCACGACTCCGAGAACGAGGATGACGTCACGCATGATCCGAACCATGAGATGGCGCCGGGAGCTTTGTTCGCCGGCCGACTCGATCTCGATCGGCGAGTCGACCAGACGTTCGACGGGCGACGGAACCGAGGGTTCCACCGAGGGTTCCCCCGAAGAGTTCACCGGTATTCCGGCGGGCAGTTCCGGAGTCACTGGTTCACCACTGTGCCGGCGCGGATCTGTGCGCGGGTTACCTCGCTGGTGAACGAGCTCGTGAACGCTGAGCCGTTGCTGCCCGAGACAGTCGCCCGAATCGAGAGGCGTGCACCGACCGCAACGGGTTCATTGACGATGATCGAACCCGAGGTTGTCGATCCAAGATTCACGCTTGTCCCTGAACAGGTGTTGTTCGATGCATTCCAAGTACCTCCTCGGCACAATCGGAATGAAACGCTTGGTATCGATGCGTTCCCCCCGTTGTTTCGCACGGTTGATACCGAAATGGTCTGCCCGGTCAATGCAAGAGAGCTGGTGTTCACAAGATCGAGCATCTTGATCCGGGAGGTTGTCAACAGACTCCAATCAACACTGAGAGATCCGGATGTCGCATTTGCTCCCTGAAGTTCGAAAACTGACCCCCAGTTCGCGCTTCCAACTGCCTGGGTGGCACTCGCAGTGCCACGGCTCACTGCTAGGGCCACCCCCACCGAAAGCGCCACGATGACAACGACGACTTCGATGAACAACACGAGTCGAACGATCATCAACGGAACGCGATCAGTGGGCATGGTCTCAGTCAGCGTTCAAATCAGCTGTTGGTGGTGGTTGCGGTGCGCTGAAGCTCATTGAAGGTGTAGGTGAGGCTGACCGAGCCGCTCTGCACGGTGTTGACCGGCAGGGTTCCGTTCGTGGTGGTCTCGGCCTGGTCGGGAAGCGCGGTCTGGATCTGCAGATGCAGACCAGCTGCAGCAGCGAGGGACGCACTACTGAACGCCTGCGGAGTGGCGAAGGTGCTCAGAGGGGCAGCTCCGACGAGGGTCACGGCGCCACCGACGTCGGCGCAGGTGCCGCCGGCCTGTGTCCAGGCGAGGACACAGCTCTTCACGGTGACCTTGAGTGCCTTGGTCGTCACGGCTGACACGCCGTCAGTGATGAGCGAGGCGGTGCCAGTCGCCGCTATGCCAACAGTGAGACCCTGGGCGTCAAGCGTGCCGCTGTTGGTGAGGTCGATATAGCGGTTGACGGCATCGCCAGGAGCAAGGTTTGTGATTGTCGTACCGAACCCGGTGCTCGGGCTGGTGGGCGACATGGTGAGCTTCAGCGTGCCAGCAGCAACGACCTGCGGCGAAGCGTTGGATGTCTGGGCATTGAGGACTGCGAAGACGCTCGGCCCGGTGACGAGCAACAGCACGCCTCCGATGAACGCAATGGCGATACCGCGCCAAGACGCAAGTGTTCTGTGCATTGCACCGTGCATGTGGACTCCTTGATTCGAGCCCGATGGTTCGGGCTGGAACGGCACACGGTGGCTGACAGATACTTCAACGCCACCCCGAGGTGGCAACAGCCGGGCAACAGCGGAAACGAATCACGCAACTGCAGGAACCCCGTTGGGTGAGTGTGACCTCGCTGCAACGCGAGCGATACGAAGCTGCTCGCAGTTGCTCGCGGCCGATCGGTGTCAGCTTGCTGCGCTGCGAGCGACTGCGTCGCGATCGGCAGCAATTCGCGCGATGAGATCGGCCGCGTACTCGGGCGCGATGCAGGTCTCGTGGGTTCCCTCGATGAAGCGGATGATGAATCCTCCTCGCAGCACCGCAGCCCGCCCCAACGAAGGGTTCCCCGGCCAGTACTTGTCGATAGCGATCTGGCAGTTGTACGCGTAGGCGGGCGTGGTGATGCTGTTGAACTCCCAGGTCGCCGCCAGTCGGGCCTGCGAATGAATGACCGGCAAGAACCGCTTCGAACTGCGCCAGCCGCGGGTGCGCAGTTCGAGCGTGCTGCGCACCGATCGGCGCAGCACTGAGCGCAGCACCGACGCCAGCGACTCCCGATCTGGGGGTGTCAGCCGTTCGAGTTGAAAACGAACCCTTTGCATCCACCGAACCTGAAACTGTGAGTCGAGCCCGCGCGCAAGACGCTCTTTCGGGTTGCTGCCTCGCACATCGATGAACCCGAGGTACGCCGGCTGCACATTTCGCGCCTCGAGCTGGCGTACCGACTCTGTCAGCAGTGTTCCTCCAGCGCAGTAGCCGAGCAGATGCAGCGGTTGACCCTGCGAATGTCGTTGGAGGATTTTGTCGGTCGCTCGCTGCGCCCACTCCCCGAAGGTCGAACATCCTTCGTGGTCCGCGAAGATGTCTACGACCTCCACACCGGTCGCCCGCATCTCATCGACGAACGTGATGTACGCCGGGTTCACCTCCTCGCTCCAACCCCGCACCGAATACAGGACCGGCAACGCGGGCAGCACAGGGTGCACAGTCATCTCGCTCACTGGAACGGGCCCGTCCCGGCCACGACCGCACGACGATCCGCGTTGATGCGGGCAATCAGATCAGTCGAATGCGGCGGCGCGATGCAGTTCTCATGACTGCCCTCGATCCTGGTGATGGAGAATCCACCACTGAGATATTTCCCCATGTTCAGCGACGGATCTCCTGCGTCAAGCTTCTTGATCATCTCGGTCGTGTTGTAGCAGTGCCCAGGGGTGACGATTCGCTTCACCCCCCAATGAAAGGTGAGTCGCAGTTCGGTAAAGGTGGCTGGGTCTCGCCGCTTCCGACTCCGCCACCCGCGGGCCGGCAGTTCGCGCACGCTTCGCTGAGAACGACGCAGTACCGAGCGAACGATTGCGCCAAACCGCTCGCCGTCCGGTGGGACCATCCGCGCGGCCAGCAATTGGAGTCGCTTCCGCCACGGCACCTCGTACAGGGAATCAATGCCGATGGACAGCCGCCGAGCGGCCGTCGTGTCGAAGGTGTCGATGATCCCGAAATATGACGGCGCGGCGCCGCGTGCTTCAAGCTCACGGACCACCACGAGACCGAGTTTGCCTCCGAGGCAGTACCCCATGAGATGGAGCGGCGCCGGCCATTGATGATGGCGGTCAATCTGGTCCACAACCGCTTGGGCCCACGCCCCGAAATCGGGGAGTCCTACGGGAGAGACGTAGGTATCGATGACTTCCACGCCGGTCGCTCGCATCTCATCAATGAACGTGATGTACGCCGGATTCACCTCCTCGGTCCAACCGCGAACCGAGAACAGAACCGGCAACGCGGGCAGCACAGGGTGCACAGTCATCTCGCTCACTGGAACGCACCCTCACCTGCGACTACGGCACGACGATCGGCGTTGATGCGGGCAATCAGATCAGCCGAATGCGGTGGCTCGATGCAGTTCTCATGGCTGCCCTCGATGATTCGAACTACGAAACCTCCAAAGAGGTTCCGCCCGACGTGCAACGACGGATCATTCGCTCCGTAGCGCTGGAACGAATCCGCAGTGTTGTACAGATGGACAGGGGTGACGACACCGTCGAACTCCCACGGGTACGTCAAGCGCAAGACTTCGAAGAGCCACGGCTTGCGTAGTTTCCGACCCCGCCATCCCCATTTCGGAAGTTCTCGCACGCTGCTGATGGATCGTTGGGCCACTGAACGCAGGACATGCGCCAATGACTCACGATCTGGCGGGGTGAGTCGGATGAGCGCGCAACGGAGCCGAACCATCCACGAAACGTGGTTGCGCGAGTCGATTCCCCGTTCCAGTCGATACGACTCCTGATCCTCGCGAACATCGATGAACGCCACGAATTCCGGAAAGATTCCGGCCGCCTCGAGCTGATGAAGTGCAGCCAGCGTTAGGTTCCCGCCACCGCAGTAGGCCATGAGATGCAACGGAACTGCTGGGTCGCGGCGACTCTCGACCACCTCGATCACTGCACGCGCCCACTCACCGAGATCACCGAACCCTGCGGGAGGAACGTAAATGTCCTCGACCTCGACTCCTGTCGATCGCATCTGTTTCGCAAAGGCAGGGGATCCCACGTCGGGCTCATAGTTGAAGCAACTCACCGAGAACAGCACAGGTAACGCTGACGGCACTGGTTCTGCTGCCAGGTTGCTCACTGGAAGACACCCACCCCGGCAAGGACTGCATGACGATCCGCGGCGATCCGCTCAATCAGCTCCGCCGAATGGGGAGGCTCGATGCAGTTCTCATGAGTGCCGCCGATCTCGGTGATGGCGAATCCACCTCGGAATCGGATCGACATGCCGAGCGACAGATCATTATCCGGTCGCCGGAATACGGAGTGAACCGTGTTGTAGGAATGCACTGGTGTCGTGGTGGCGGCGAACTGCCATCTGAAGTTGATGAGCATCTGCTCGTGGATCAAGGGGTTCTGCCGCTTTCGACTACGCCAACCTCGTGCAGGGAGTTCGCGAACACTACGAGCCGAGCGATGCACAACCGACGAGAGAACAGCGCCGAAGGCCTCGCGATCGGGCGGAATGAGCCTGAGCAGTTGGAGACGCAATCGATAGGACCACGGAACTTGGTAGAGAGAATCGAGCCCTTTCGCCAGGCGGGTCTCGGGACCATCCCGCCGTACATCGATGAGTCCGAGATAACCAATGTCGATCTGCTGATCCTCGAGCTGACGCACCACCACCGTGAGCAGCGAGCCGCCAAGGCAGTAGGCGACCAGATCGAGCGGTGCTGCCGGGTCGTGTTGTTGCAGGATCTCGTCCGACACGCGCTGGGCCCAATCGCCGAACGTTGCACAACCCGTGTGCGAAGGAAAGATGTCGATCACGTGGTTGCCGGCAGTGCGCATCTCGTCGATGAACGTGACGTACGCCG
>WLCQ01000142.1 GCA_009705225.1 Actinomycetota bacterium
ACCGGGCCGTGTTCGGGGGTGAGAGAAGAACAGCGCCCCGTCGATGCGACGGGGCGCTGTTGCGCATCGCAAAGATCGTCGCTCAGACGCCGATGCGGCGGCTCACTTTTCGCATGTCGCGACGGACCCGACCGAGCAGCTTGCGGGGGAAGGATCGACGAGCGAGTCGCCGCTCCTCACGACTGAGGATCGTGAGTTCCGCCATACCGTCTGAGAATGCTTGGACGACCTCGACGGCGACCTCCTCCGGCGTGAGGAAACTGCTGTGATTCTCGATGAGCGGGGTGTTGACCCCCGGAGGTCGGATCACCAGCACATCAGCACCAACCGGACGGAGGCTCACTGCGAGGCTGGCGAAGTACGTGTCAAAGCCCGCCTTGGATGCTGCATACGTGCCGGCGTGCTCCATGGTCCAACCGTTCGGCCGCGATGACACTGCAATGATCCGGCCACTGCGCTGCGAGCGCAGAACATCGGTCAGCGCCTCCCCGACAGCGATCGCCCCGAGGAAATTCAGCGTGACCAGGTCCAAAGTGGCTTCGAGATCCCCCGCCAATCCATCGGAATCCACATAGTTACCGAAGGCCACAATGACGACGTCAACGCGCTTGAGGAGCTGGACTGCTTCAGCGACGACCCGCTCGGCCTCATGAACCTCTGCGCCATTGAAGCGGATCGTGAACGCCTCGGTCGCACCTGCGGAGCGCAACCGATCGGCGACAACCTCGGCCCGGTCGAGGTCCCTGGCAGCGACGACCACCGGGCCAGATTGCTGACCCAGAAGCGCCTCGGCGATCGCTACTGCGATCGCCGAGGTACCACCGAGTATGAGAACAGACCGACCGGACGCGCCGGCGGGAGCTGCGCTGCGCGTTGGCTCAGGAACAACCACTGGTGGTGCCGCAGCTCGGGCAGGCATGGCAGCTGCCGGCCCGTTGCATAGTGACACCGCATTGCATGCACATCGGTGCATCGTGGTTGACCGAGGCTGCGACCTTGGTAATGACGCGGGCTTCGGCAAGCAGCGTGGTCACCGACTCGATGGAAGGCGGATCAGAGGGCATCTCGGACCCCTGACGGGTCTCGACGACGGCATCTTCAACGCCCGGGAGCGTGGGCTGCATGCGCTCAGAGGTGGTGAGGATGTTGAGCTCGGCCCGCTCCTCGGGTGACAGGTACTCGAGCGCCATGCGGCGGAAGAGGTAGTCCATGAGGGAGTTGGCGATGCGGATGTCGGGATCGTCGGTCATGCCGGCCGGCTCGAAGCGCATGCCGGTGAACGCTTCAATGAAGCTGCGCAGCGGCACCCCGTACTGCAGGCCGTGGCTCACCGAGATGGCAAAGGCATCCATGATGCCGGCGAGGGTTGAACCCTGCTTGGAGACCCGGACGAAGATCTCGCCGGGACGACCGTCCTCGTATTCACCGACGGTGACGAAGCCCTTGCAATCGGCGACGCGGAACTCGAAGGTGCGTGAGACACGGGTGCGCGGGAGCTTCTTGCGAATGGGCTCGTAGACGATCTTCTCGACGATGCGCTCAACGACCTCAGTGGCAGCACCGACGGCGACGTCGACCGAATCGTCATCCTTCTTCGATGCCGACAGCGGCTGCGCCACCTTGCAGTTGTCGCGGTAGACGGCAACGGCCTTGATGCCCAACTTCCATGCATCGATGTGGAGCTGCTCGACCTCTTCGACGGTGACTTCCTCGGGGAGGTTCACGGTCTTGGAGATGGCACCCGAGATGAACGGCTGCACAGCACCCATCATGCGAATATGACCCGAGTAGTGGATGGTGTTGTCGCCCATCGAGCAGGCGAACACCTCGATGTGCTCGGGCTTGATGTGCGGTGCACCGAGGATCGACATGTTCTCATGGATGTAGGACGTGATCGCCTCGACCTGCTCGGGGTTGTAACCGAGACGCTTGAGGGCACGCGGAATCGTCTGGTTGACGATGGACATCGTGCCGCCGCCGACCAGCTTCTTCATCTTGACCAGACCAAGATCGGGCTCGACGCCGGTGGTATCGCAGTCCATCATGAGTCCGATGGTGCCGGTCGGAGCGAGCACGGTGGCCTGGGAATTACGCACGCCTACCTGAGAGGCCACCGCACAGGCGGAGTCCCATGCAGTGCGAGCAGCTTCGAGGAGATCGGACGGAACGCCAAGTTCATCAATGCCATAGGCCGCGCTGCGGTGCTGATCAAGGACACGAAGCATGTGCTCCGCATTCTCGTCGTAGCCGGCGAAAGGTCCCATACGGGAAGCCGTGCGGGCTGAGGTGGCATAGGCATGACCGGTCATGAGCGAGGTGATGGCACCAGCCATGGCGCGACCCTCGTCGGAGTCGTAAGGCATGCCCAGCGCCATGAGCAAGGCACCGATATTGGCGTAGCCGAGGCCGAGCTGACGGAACTTGTGGGAGTTCTCGCCGATCGGGACCGTCGGGTAGTCGGCATTGCCGACCAGAATCTCCTGGGCTGTGAACATGACCTCGATGGTGTGGCGATAGGCCTCCACATCGAAGGTGTCGTCCTCTTCGAGGTACTTGAGCAGGTTGATGCTGGCGAGATTGCAGGCCGAGTTGTCGACATGCATGTATTCCGAGCAAGGATTCGAGCCGTTGATCCGACCGGTATTGCAGGCGGTGTGCCAGTGGTTGATCGTGGTGTCGAACTGCATGCCGGGGTCGGCACACTCCCATGTCGCCTGCGAGATCTGGCGCATGAGATCACGGGCCTTGATCGTCTTGACGATCGAGCCATCGCTCACGGCACGCAGGTGCCAATCGGCATCGTCGACCACGGCCTGCATGAAGTCGTCGGTAACGCGCACCGAGTTGTTGGCGTTCTGGTACTGGATCGAGGTGATATCGGCGCCGTCGAGATCCATGTCGAAGCCGGCATCGCGCAGGGCTCGGGCCTTCTTCTCCTCACGGGACTTACACCAGATGAATTCCTCGACGTCGGGGTGATCAACATTGAGGATGACCATCTTGGCGGCACGACGGGTCTTGCCGCCGGACTTGATGGTGCCGGCTGAGGCGTCTGCGCCTCGCATGAAGCTGACCGGACCGGAAGCGGTACCGCCACCCTTGAGAAATTCCTTCGAGGAGCGGATGCGCGAGAGGTTGACACCGGCGCCCGAACCACCCTTGAAGATCGTTCCCTCCTCGACGTACCAGTTGAGAATGGAATCCATCTTGTCGTCGACCGAGAGGATGAAACATGCCGAGGCCTGCTGGGGCACATCAGGGACGCCGATGTTGAACCACACGGGACTATTGAAGGCGGCGCGCTGGGTGACGATGATGTACTTCAATTCGTTGCGGAAAGCCTCGGCCTCTACGTCGTCGGCGAAATAGCCGTCGGCGATGCCCCAGTCGGCGATGGTATTGGCCACGCGGTCGGCCACCTGCTTGAGCGACCACTCACGCTCATCGGTGCCCGGGGTGCCACGGAAGTACTTCTGGGCGACGATGTTGGTTGCATTGAGCGACCAACCGAGCGGGAACTCGACGCCGAGCTGTTCGAAGGCGACCTCGCCGGTCTTCCAGTTCGAGATTCGGGCGTCACGTCGCTCCCACCCCATCATTTCGTAGGGGTGGGTCCCCTCGGTGGTGAAGTGACGACGGATTCCGATGGTTCCGAGGCCGGTCTGTTCTGGTGCGATTGCCATGGTGTTCCTCCGCTGGAGTGGTGTTCGGGGTTCCGATGACGGGGTCATCGAAGAGGGAGTGCTGCGGGATCGTGTGCTTGTGGGACGGCGTTGGGTGGGTACTTCGAGCCTGAGGGTCTGCTGACCTGGTAGTCGGTGGTCGGAGACTGAGGTACGGCTCGGGGGCGGCCGTCGGACCCGGTTGCACAGATCCGATTGCTGCGGAACCGATCCCGGTACCGGCACAGGGGCCGAACCCGGGAAATCTCGGTCCGGTGAGCCGAACACAAGATGTTGTGGTTTCGCAGCCGGTCGCACCTGACGGGCCACAAGATGTCGGGGAATTACATCAGAGTAATTCCATCGGTGTCAACGTTTGTCGCCAAGATTTTCCGAAACCCGTGATCAGGGGATTCTTCGGGGGTTCTCGACTGGGCGGAGTGAAGGTGGAAGCACCAAGGAATCCGGAGCTCCCGAAGGACTGTTGTTCGATCGAGGCAGTTCCGATCGGAGATGCACCGGTGGAACCGGCCCCGATCGGATGGGTGCGCTGCAGCGTGGACGCCAGGTAAGAGAGCCCGAGAGGCCGTCCCCAAGGAGGCGTCCTGCCAGCGGAGTCGCCAGAACGTCGCACCACCGTCCGTCGTCCACGCCGCAGCGATGTACCCACTGCGCAAGATAGGGACATCACCCTGTGGACCGATAGGGGAACAACCCTGTGAATTTCCGGTGGACGACGGGCCGAGTTCTCCACAGAACCCACAGGCAAGAGGCTCGACAGCGAGACAGGAACAGGCCCGGAGCCACAGCCCGACCCGGCCGGACCCCGAGAAGCCCGACCGGCGTTGCGACGCCCTAGCGTGAAGACATGCGTCAGTTGCTGCCCGAGTATCTCCCCGAGGTCAACCCGGTGGAGTTGTACACCGCCGATCTTCGAACGTGTATCGGCGATCGCCCGTGGGTCGTGGTGAACATGATCACCAGCATCGACGGCGCAACCGCGGTGGACGGACGCTCGGGTGCGCTCGGAGGACCCGCGGATAAGGCGGTGTTCCGGGCCCTGCGCGAGGTACCCGATGTGATCCTTGTGGGTGCCGAAACGGTTCGAACCGAGGGCTATGGACCGGTTCGACTCGGGGACGAGGCGAGACAACGACGTCGGGATCTCGGGCGCAGCGAGGTTCCGCTCCTCGCCATCGTGTCGGGATCGTTGACGCTCGACCCTGACGCTCCGATGTTCAGCGAGGCGGAAGGAGCAACGCTCGTGCTGACCTCCGAGAACGCTGACCCAGTCCGTCGACGTCGATTGGAGTCGGTGGCCGAGGTACACACTGTGGGCGAGACACGGGTCTCGATGACCATGGCGCTCAGCCTGCTGGGGCGCCTTGGAATCGCCTGCGTGCTCTGCGAGGGAGGCCCGACGCTGAACGCCCAACTGCTGGCACAGGACCTGGTCGACGAATGGTGCCAGACAACATCGCCGATGCTTGTTGGCGGTGAGTCCAGCAGGTCGGCGGTGGGCCCGGAGGCGGATTTCGGTGACGACGCGAGTGGCGGCGGGCCGCCCGGACTGCGGCTCGACCGGCTGCTTGAGGACAACGGCATGTTGCTCGCGCGCTACCTCCGCCATCTCTGAGTGGCCCTGCCTGCGACCAGGGACCGCCGGCGTGGCGGCAGCGAGCGTCAGTGACGTTTGGGCTCGGTCGCCTTCGTCAGCAGGGTGATCTCTCGCTGGAAATCGGCGGCATCGTCGAAACCCTTGTACACACTCGCGAACCGCACGTAGGCAACCTCGTCGACCTGACGCAGCCCTTCCAGCACCGCCACACCAATCTGCTCGCTCGACACCTCCGGGCCGGTGAGACGCATGGCGTCCTCGATATCGGTGACGAGTTGCTCGATCTCCTCGGCGGAAACAGGTCGGCCCTTCGACGCAGCCACAACCCCCGAGGAGATCGATACACGCGAAAAAGGCACGCGATCCCCAGAACGCTTGGTGACCATGAGCGGTACCTCCTCGAGCCGTTCGAAGGTGGTGAACCGAGCGCTGCAGGCAAGACATTCCCTGCGCCGGCGAATGGTGATCCCGTCGTCGGCCTGTCGAGAATCGACAACCTTGTCGTCGAGATGGGAACAGGCCGGACAACGCATAGAAGAAAGCTAGCGGCGCTGATGCGACCTTCCGTGTCGCATTGTGAGGGACAGATGTCACGTGACGGGAATGGCGCGGGTTCGGGCGTAGCGGTGGATCAGCGCCCGAGAAGGCCGCTGATGTCGATGCGCTGACCGGCATCGAGTGCGGAACTTCCAGCACGCTCGGCGAGCGCATCGACCAGTCCCCGGATCTCACCGGTCGGATGCAATCGACGGGCGATGGTCCAGAGGGTGTCACCGGATTGCACGACCACCTCGATCGGCGTCGATGAGGTGGTGGTGGCATCGACGCCGATCGGGTGGTTGACCGCAGCGGGCGACGCCGGCACAGTGGCGGCAGCGTCGGCGCCGAGAAGGGTGACGACTCCGACAGCAGCGAAGGCGAGCAATCCGGCAAGCGCGAGGCCAGCGACCAGCGTGCGCAGCATGCGCCCTGCCACCGGCGCCGCATTCGGTGCGATGGGGGGTGCCGATGTCGGGGACGAGGAGGAGGCGTTCGGGTCGAGCCCACCGCTGATGAGCCGGAGTCCGGGGACCGCCGGCGATGCCGTGCTGGATGCCGTGCTGGATGCCGTGCGGAGTGCAGTGCTGGCTGCAGTGCTACGAGCCACTGCAAGCTTCGGCTCGTTGACCTGGATGAGGAAGCCAGGTCGATTCCAAGGGGCGTCGAGTTCTGGAGCGTGCTCGGTGTCGAGCGCTGGGTCCAGATCGAGGG
>WLCQ01000143.1 GCA_009705225.1 Actinomycetota bacterium
CGACTGCGGTGATGTGCGAGCACGGCTTCACGCCCCTCGGCCAGCGCCGTGAGGTCGACACCGAAACTGCGGTTGGCGCCTTCGGTGCCAGCGATGCTCTGGAACAGCAGATCAACCGGCGCACCGGCAGCCAACGCCGCCAGCTGGGCGGTGAAATGCGCGAGCACACAGCTCTGGGTGGGCGCACCGATCTGTTCGATGATGCGGCCGATGGCGTGTTCAAGCGCGGCAACTGATGCCACCGAATCGTTCACGGGGTTGATACCGATCACAGCATCGCCGCAACCCATCACCAGCCCGTCGATGACCGACAGGGCAACACCCGAGGGATCGTCGGTGGGATGGTTGGGCTGGATGCGCACACCGAGCACACCGACTTCGCCCATCGTGTTGCGACAGCGGGTGACCACCCTCAGACGAGCGGAACCAGCGATGAGATCACGGGCGCCCATGAGCTTGGCGACCGCTGCGGCCATCTCCGGAGTGATGGCGCGATGCAGGCCTTCGTTCCAAAGTGCAACGAACCCGGGGTCGAGCACAAGCTCGCGGAACTCGCCAACGGTGAGCGACGCAATGGCTGCGAATCGCTCAGCGTCGTGACCACGATGGATCAGTGCAGTGACATCGTCGTCGACGAACTCGTCATCGAGGATCTCACGCAACGTGACATCGGCCAGCGCGATCTTTGCGGCCACACGCTCTCGCTCAGACCGAGCAGCCACCCCGGCCAACTGATCGCCCGACTTCTCCTCATTGGCCCGCCCGAACAACTCGCGCAGGTCGGCGAACACGAAGGTCTCACCGCGCAACGTGGTGCGGTGGCTCATGGCGCCACCAGATCGGCGGGAACCACCTGCTCGGTGATGAGGGTGGCGAAGCGAGCGGGATCTCCGGCGACGAAATCGCGACACAGCGGGAAGCCCTCGATATAACAGGAGATGTAGGCCCGCCATGTCGGTGAGGTGAGGAACTCGACGGCTTTGCGGGCCCGCTCCAGCGGCAGCAGCCCCCATCGTTCGACATAGGCCACGACCTCATCGATCGGGCGTTCGTCGGCGTGCAGCAACCATGCGGCATTGGCCCGCACTGCGTCGAGTGAGTTCGAGGCGAGACGCACGGCGGCGGCCACCTCGGGGTCGTAGCCGAGATCGAGCGGCCCGAGATGCTCGACCATCACCAGTTCCGGTGTGTCGCCGACGATGACAGTGAGCGCCAGATCGGCAAGGCCCTCGGCCAGCAGACATTGCGGGGTACCCACGCAGAAGAGTGTCTCCTCGAGCCATTGGCGCTGACGCACCAGACCGGCCTCCTTGCGCGAATGCTCGGTGTGATGGCCGGGATAGGCCTCGTGGGCGACAAGGTGCCCGATGCCCGGTGCCAACACCGGCAGATCGGTGTTGATAGCCACCGTGGAGCGGAGATCGCCGAGGTAGTAGTTGAACCCCGACCAGGGCTGGTTCGTGGCCAGTTCCCAGTCGATGTGTTCGCCATCAGGGAGCCCGAAGAGATGATCGGTGCGTTCCCGAAAATCATCGGCGATATCGCGCAGCACACCCTCGAGGCGGGGCACCGGAATGGCCTGCGCCTCACGCCAGGCGATGATGCGTTCACGGATCGGACCATCTCCGGGAAGCACAGCATTGAGGCGGCGATGTGCGGCGTCGAAGAGTTCCTCATCGCGGAAGGTGGGGCGCACGCCGTAACACCACTCGACCTCATCGGCATAGGCAATGGGTTCACCGGCAAGTTTGCGGGCACTGGTGTGCAGGCCCACTACCTGCGCACGCAGCCAGCGTCGACGACCAGCATCGATGAGATCGTCGTCGAGACCGCCATCGAGATCAGCGATGAGACGCGCGGCATCGGCACTGAGGTTCTCGGGCGACACCACCGCTTCGGCGGCTATCCGCTCGGCGATGGCCGGCGGGCCGTAGTAGGCGTCGACGAAACCATCCACATGGCGGCCGAGCCGGAGTCCCAACTCGAGATACCGCTCGATGATCACAGGATGTTGCCCTTGAACAGTTCGGGGGCCACTGGGCAGTCGGTACGGCGCAGTGCCTCGGCAACTGTCTGCACACCGGCGGGACCGACGATGGCGTCGATGAGATCGAGCGGAATCATTTCGTCGTCGATATCCCATGGATCATCGGAGAGCACCGCTGCACGCATCGGAGTCCACATGCGTTCGGGCAGGAACCGACCAACACCGGCAACTGCCCACACCGGAATTGCGGCGTGGCGGGCAACTGCCGCAGCCGCCCGAGAGCCGCTTACCGCCATGAGTTCGGCGGGGGCCACTGCTGATGCTTCGAGCAGCACCAGATCGGCCTCGGCTACCGCAGCACCCAGACCGGCGAGCGGAACGTCGACGGCATCGACATCGGCCTCGAGCAAACGCCGCACCAGTCCAGAACCCTCACCAAGGGTGTCGATAACGAGAACTTCGACATCGCCACGGCGCGGCAGTGCCTCGGAGATGAGTTCGGGCCAACCCAGAACCACCACGGTGGCTCCGTCAGGCAGGGCATGACTGAGCGTTGCGGCAGTGGTGTCCTCGTCGAGTTCCACGAGCACACGGCGGATCTCCTTGCGTGCATCGGATGCGCACAGCACCCGGGCACAGAGCCACACCAGAGGCGCAGAACCGGGCTGACGCGACACCAGACGACGACAGGCCGTGACCAGCCCATGGGGGTCGTCGGAGAAGGAGGCAAGCGCCCGGGCGGCCTCGGCGACGATGACATCAGCGGGATAGCCGGTGGCGCGGGCCACGAAACGGAGTCGCTCGATCGGGTGCATCAACGGCACCCTACCGATCTTGGGATGGTCAGAAGCTTGTTCAGGAGCCGGGCTTGAAAATCATGAGGAACACCATGACCAGCAGGATCAGGTGTCCGATGCCGGTGGCCATCATGACCCGACCACGGGCTGAGGCATCGCCATCGCGGAAGGCCTTGATGGCCGGGCGGGCCACAACAGCAAGCACAGCCATAAGGATGATCCACAGGATCACGGCGGTGGACACCCACGGATCAGCGAAGGCGAACGCCTTCTTGCTCATGCCCACCAGCCCACAGCCGATGATGCCGGCGACAGCCAGACCCGGCAGCGAGAAGCGCAGAATGGAAATGTCAAGTGCATCGGCGGCGTCCTTATCGCCTGCGGCAGTAAGGCGAAGCAGCACCGGGGTGAGCCACAACGGGGCGAAGGCCACCACCACGGCGATGATGTGGATGAACAGCATGATCCGGTAGCCGGTAGTGACGGGACCGACGGCGGCGAGGACGAGCATGGTGGACTCCCTAGTGGACGAGCGGGCGCAGGACCCATGTGTGCTTCCCCGAACCTAGCCGCGCTACCTTCTTCCTTCGTGACTACTGACGTGCCAGCCGAACTCGAACTCACTCCGCTGTCGGGCCGGTCCCGCACCATCGCCGAGTGGACCACCAATTTCCATCTCGCTCTGGTCGTCATCGACCCGTTCACCCTCGAGAGTTCCTGGATCCTCGATACCGCAGATCGCATCCTCACCCGTTACGCCGAGGCCGATGTGCGCATCGCCTTTCTCGTCTCGGCCACCATCGATGAGGCCAAGCAGTTCCTCGGCCCACTCGCCGAACGATTCCTGGTATTCGCCGACCCCGATCGCTCGGCGGTCAAGGCCTTCGCCCTCGAAAGCCTCCCGGCCTTCGTGCACATCAACCAGCATCATCAGGTCGAGGCATCGGCCGAGGGCTGGAACCCCGAGCAGTGGCGAGCCGTCGCCGCCAATCTTTCCGATCGTATGGACTGGACCGTCCCGATCATTCCCGAGAACCGCGACCCTTCGCCGTTCGCCGGCTCACCGGCACTGGGCTGAAGTCCACGCCTTCGCTGATCTCACCGCGGGTTGGGCGAGCGGAACCTGAGCGTCAGCTCTTCCAGATCTGGGCCAGCGAAATGGTTGCTTCGTCCTGACCCAGTCCCGTGGCGCCGGAACCACTGGACCACTTGGTGAGATCGCGAACAGACCGACTGGTGGCGATCACCTGTCGGGTCTGCACGATGAACACCATCGGCACGTCGACAAACAACTGCTCCTGGATGATGCGGTAGTCATCAACCTGCCGGGTCACATCGCGGGTCGTGCGCGCGTCAGTGAACGCTTTCGTCACGATCGTGTTCACATACCGAGTGATATTGGGACTGACCGCGGGCTGCTCGGCTGGCGACCCGGCGAATAGCGGCGCATAAGCATCGGGATGAGCCGCAGTGAATCCGAGTCCGAGCGCGGATTGGTACTGACCTGACGTTGTGGCCTCGACCATCATCGAGGGGTCGACCGGGATGAGCGTGAGATCAATACCCGCCTCAGCGAGTTGCACACGAAGCATCGTCGCGACCCGGGTGAGTGTGACATCGGGCGGCACCAGCATCTGGGCGGAGACCGACTGGCCCGTCTCAACGACGTACTCGGCGACCTGTTTCTTGGCTCCCTCGAGATCACGGGCAGGGGCCGAATGATCGCTGAACCACGGTGACGTGTCGCTGATGATGCCCCGGGAGATGATGCCCTGGCCGTCGAAGGCTTGGGTCAGGATGGCGGTGCGATCGGTGGCCATGGCGAAGGCCCGCCGAGCGGTGATGCGATCGAACGGCGGGCGTCCGGTGTTGAACGCCACGCTGACCTTCGGCTTCTCGGCATTGCGGTCCTCATGCAACACCGTGCTGTCGTTCGATTTCGTCGCCTCTTCGAGCCGAGTCAACTGTCGGGGCTGGTCAACAGCCACCATGTCGACGCTTCCGTCGAGCACGGCATTCACCCGGTCATTGGCATCGGGCATCACGATGAGGCGCACCGAATCGAGATGCGGCAACCCCTTCTTCCAATACGTCGGGTTGCGATTGAGCCACAGCGAACCATCGAACGAGTAACCGCCGAACACGAACGGACCAGTACCGATCGGCGTGGCCGCCTCGCCAGTGAGGGTCGAAACCGTGGCGATGGCGCCGACCTTGGTGGTGAGCACCTCGGGGAATGTGGACCACGGCTCGGCGGTGGCGACAACAACAGTGAATTCCGAGGGCGCAGTGACGAAGATGACCGGAGCGAGCAATGTGGACGCGTCAGGTGAAAGCCGCTGGAGGTTCAGATTGGCGGCCACGACCGTGGCATTGAGAGGCGTGCCATCGGAGAAGGTGACGCCCTTGCGCAGCTCCAGGGTCCATGCCGTGAATGTGGCGTTGGGGGTGATGCGGTCGAGGAGTTCCGGTACCGGCTGATCGTTCTCATCGCGAACCATGAGTCGGTCGTAAATGCCGCGGGCGGCCTGCAGATCAGAGGTGCTCCATGCCGGACCTACCGGCGACCACGAACCCGGATGGTTCGGCACCGCGATGCTGAGCGTGCCTCCATCGACGGCCTTGGTAGGAACCGTGGGTGTCGGCGATGTGGACGAGGTGGTCGCTGCGCTGCCGGAGTTTCCCGAACAGGCTGCGAGTCCCAGCAGCACGACAACAAGAATGGCGACCAGCCCGACAAATGGGACGCGGCGGGCACGTCGATCGGAGCGGGGGGCGATGGGCACGGAATAGGACTGTACGCGGAACCCGTGCTCAGCAAAGATCAGGCGGTGACCTCACCGCTGAAAGTTCGTATCGGCATCGGCCTCGGGACCCTCACCACCGCCGGAACGCCGGACCGTTTCAATCATTTCGTCGATCGCCTCGAAGAACTGGGCTTCGATTCGTTGTGGATGTCCGAACGCATCGGATCGAACGCCCCCGACCCGCTGATTGCGCTCGCTGTGGCCGCCGGACGCACCGAGAAGCTCAAACTCGGCACCTCGGTGCTCGTTCTTCCGGGTCGGAATCCAGTACTGCTGGCCAAGGAACTGGCCACACTCGACGTGCTCTCCAACGGGCGTCTGCTGCCGGCGGTGGGGCTGGGCTCCGCCGAGGCTGCAGAGCACCGTGCGTTCGGTGTGCAGCGCGCGGAGCGAGGCCGGCGTCATGATGAAGCTCTCGCCCTCATGCGGGCCTGCTGGACCGGTGAGCTCATCTCCCACGAGGGCGAGTTCTATCCGGTGACCGACGTACAGGTGCTGCCGCGCCCGGTGAAAGGCGATCTTGAGGTCTGGCTCGGCGGCATCGCCCCCAGCGAACTGCGTCGGGTCGGACGGGTCGGCGATGGTTGGCTCCCCTCGTTCTGTTCTCCCGACGACATCGTCGGTGCCATGCCGGTGATCAAGGAAGCGGCAACTGCGGCTGGTCGCAGCATCGATCCCCAACACATCGGGGCGCTCATCCCGTACTGCGACGGCGAGCTGCCCTCGCAAATCATCGAGTTGGTGAAGCGGCGTCGGCCGGACATGGATCCGCGTCGGGTAATCCCGACGCGAGCTCAACTGCCGAAACTCATCGGCGAGTTCGTGGCCGTCGGCGCCTCGAAGTTCGTGGTGCTTCCGCTGGTCGGCGACGCGGATCCCGATGTGGAACTGGGCGCA
>WLCQ01000144.1 GCA_009705225.1 Actinomycetota bacterium
CTCCAAAAGACGACACCACCGCTCGAATACGAGCCAATGCGTCGTTATCGGTGGTGGCCACCGGTGTGAGCACCCATGTGCGTCCCTCGAAGAGATCAGCACGTGCGCCCGCAACGCCCTCGAGTTCGCTGCCGGCCATGGGATGACCGCCGATGAAACGAGCGTCGCTCATCAGGTCGACCATCGAGGACTTCACGCTTCCCGCATCGGTCACGAGGCCTGTGGTGTCGACGAGTGAACGGGCGACCTCATCAGCGATTGCTCCGACCGGTGTAGCGACGAACGTGACGCTCACGTCAGCGATCGGACCATCAGGAGCGACCGCATCGATCACACCGAGGTCAAGGGCCGCGCGAAGGTTCGACTCGGAGAGATCCCTGCCGAGCACGGTCCAACCTGCTCGACGAAGAGCAAGCGCAATGGATCCTCCGATGAGCCCGATGCCGACGACGAGCGCCCGCTCAGCAACCGCGTCGGGTGAAACCTCGGACGCTGGAACGGTCCGGGGAGCGGAGTCTGACACTGCCATCGATCAACCCGGAAGGTCGTCGCGAAGCCCGGCGGCGCCCTCGAGGTACACATGCCGGAGCTCGGCACGTGCCCGCTCTGTCGATATGTGCATCATGATCCGGATGCACATTGGTGTCGCCCCGACGATGTCGAGCTCGCGGGCGCAGATGAGCGGAACGTCACCGAAGCCGGCGTGGCGCGCTGCGGTCGCCGGGAATGCCGAATGCAGATCGTCGGTGGCCGTGAACAGGACACTGATGATGTCCTCGTGGTCGACGCCGTTGCGTTCGACCATCGCGGTGAGGAGATCAACGGTTCGCTGCTGGATCTGTTCGACTGAATCCACGTCGACAGTGGTTGCTCCCCGCAGGGCTCGGACGGATGCGCTCACAGCAATCGATACTAGGGGCGAGAACGCTTCGGTCCGGGACGAGTTCCCGAGGATTCACTGGCTGCAGTCTCAAGCGCTCGCAATTCACTGGTCGTGAGGGAACGCCACTCCCCCGGCTTCAGCCGCCGATCAGCGAGCGGACCGATACGGGAACGTACGAGCCGGATCACTGGATGACCAATAGCGTCACACATTCGACGTACCTGGCGATTTCGCCCCTCATGGATCGTGAGGCGAATGACTCCGGGGGCAAGCAGCGCAGCCTCCGCAGGCGCCGTGAGGCCATCCTCGAGTTCGATCCCCTCTCGAAGTCGCCGAAGTTCGGCCCGGGTCGGCGATCCGTCGAGATGCGCGATGTACTCCTTCTCGACTCCGTAGGACGGATGCGTCAGCCGATGGGTGAGCGCCCCGTCGTTCGTCAGCAGGAGGAGTCCCTCGGTGTCCATGTCGAGTCGGCCAACCGGGAACACACGTGGTTCCAAAGGAACAAGACCGATCACGGTGGGCCGACCCTGCGGATCATCGGCAGTCGTCACAACACCAGCAGGCTTGTTGAGTAGGTAATGAACCAGCCCGGGTTTGACCCCAACCGCAACCCCATCGATGGCCACCTCGTCGGTGTCCGCGTCGACCCGCCGCCCGAGATCCGCAACGGTGCCGTTGACGGTGACGCGTCCCTCGGCGATCAGGTTTTCGCAGACTCGACGACTGCCGATGCCGACGCGGGCGAGCACCTTCTGCAACCTCTCGCCGTCGTCGAAGACAGTGCCCGAGCCGGTCAGGTTTGTCGGGTCGGAGGTCAAGCGGAGGGATCCCCGTCGAGGAGATCGTCAAGAGTCGGTCGTTCGTCGGTCGATCCTGAAGCATCCGGGGCGGGAACCGCGAGAGCGTCGACGCGAAGGCCATGTTCGAGTGCCTCGACGACATCGGCGCCAGGTACGAACTCGGCGACGGATGGAAGGTCGCTGACCGAATTGATCCCGAGACGCTCGAGGAACAGCGGCGTCGTTCCGAAGAGGACTGCCTGACCGGGTCCCGGATCGCGTGCCACCTCACCGATGTACCCGCGTTGCTCGAGCGTGCGCACGACGCTGTCGACGCTCACGCCGCGGATAGCGGCTATCTGCGCTCGACTGAGCGGCTGCTTATAGGCCACGATCGCGAGCGTTTCGAGAGCGGCAGCCGACAACTTGGCGGACTGACCTTCGAGCACGAAGCGCTCGACGTACGGCGCCATGGCCGGATGACTCTGGAAGCGCCAGCCACCAGCAACGTGGGCAAGTTGGAAGCCACGTTCCTGATCGGCATATTCGGCAGCGAGTTCAGCCAGCTGCGATTCAACTTCGGCGATGCTCTGCTCGGTGAGTTGTGCGAGCACCTCAGCCTCCAGCGGAGAATCGGTGACCATGATGATTGCTTCAAGAGCGCGTCGCGATTCAGCGGACACGAGTACCTCAGCCTTCGTAGGTGTCGATGTCGGAGAGATCGGCGACGCCGAGCGCCGGCGACCCGATCCAGATGATCTGGATATCGCCGAACGCTGTCGGTTGATCCAGCTCGATGAAACCCTGCTTGAACAACTCGAGCACCGCAAGAAAACGAACCACGATCTCTAGTCGTTCCACGAGCGAATCGGTGAGGCGACGGAATGACACCGTGCCTACTCTCGGGAGCTCGTCGATCAGTTCCTCCACTGCATCGGTGACGCTCACCCTGATGCTGTGGATGTGTTCGATGCTGACGACGGGTTTCGGTTTCGGTGTCGTCGCCCGGATGAACGCCTTCTTGATGTCTTCGAGATCGATGCCCTCGAGGAGATCCGGAGCAATCTCCATGAACTGCTCTTCGAGACCTGCCGTACGCGGAGTCGACAGGGAAGCCGAGTCGAACAACAAGCCGATCACCTGAGCGGCATCCTTGAAGGTCTTGCAGTCCAGCAGGCGGGCGATGAGGAGGTCACGTTCCTCCCAGAGGGCGAACTCATCGTCGATGTCAATGTCGAGGTCTTCGGGGAGAAGCCGCTTGCACTTCAGTTCCACGAGCGTTGCGGCGATGAGCAGGAACTCTGTGGTGATCTCGAGATCGAGAACTTCCATTCGTTCGATCTCGATCAGATATGCGTCGACGATGCGCGCAAGAGAGACCTCGTAGAGATCGACCTGTTCCCGAAGAATCAGGTGAAGCAGGAGATCGAAAGGCCCCTCGAACACTGATGTCTGAACCTCGTATGGCATCGCGGAGACGTTAGGCGACGCCGACCGGTCCCGACGCACCTCTTGGAGCGAGCAGCCGCTATCAGGCGATTCTCGCCACCTTCTCCCCCTCCCCCTAGCATCGTCACCTATGACACGAGTCTTCTCGGGCATCAAACCAACCGGCCCCGTCCAGCTCGGGAACCTGCTCGGGGCATTACGCCATTGGGTCGCCGACCAGGACGATGCCGACACGATCTTCTGCGTGGTGGACCTCCATGCCCTGACCGTTCCCCAGGATCCGAGCGAGCTACGTACCCGCACCCTCGAACTCGCCCAACTCCTGCTTGCTATCGGCATCGACCCCGAGCGGTCCACCCTGTTCGTCCAGAGCCACGTGCCAGAACACGCAGAGCTCTCGTGGATACTCGAATGCACCGCAGCATTCGGCGAACTCCGGCGGATGACCCAGTTCAAAGACAAGAGCACCGACGCCGAGTTCGTCTCAGCCGGGCTGTTCACCTATCCGGCTCTCATGGCCGCCGACATCCTTCTCTACGACACCGACCGTGTGCCGGTAGGCGACGATCAGCGTCAGCACCTCGAACTCGCACGCGACCTCGCGATGCGGTTCAATCACCGATACGGGAACACCTTTGTCGTTCCCGAGGCAGCAATCGCCAAAGTGGGGGCCCGTGTGATGGATCTCCAGCACCCCACACGCAAAATGTCGAAGTCCGAGGATTCGCCGCAGGGCACGATCCTTGTGCTCGATGACCTCGCCACTGTTGCCAAGAAGATCAGACGGGCCGTTACCGACACCGACACCGACGTTCGCTTCGATATCGTCGAGAAGCCGGGTGTGTCGAATCTCCTTTCGATCCTGTCGGCTTGCACCGGCGAGTCCCCCGAAGCCCTTGCCGGGAACTACGCCCGCTACGGAGACCTCAAAACAGCCTGTGCCGAAGCCGTGGTCGAAACTTTGCGCCCGGTGCAGGAACGCTTCGCTGAATACAACGCGGATCCGGCGGGCACCGCTGCGATCCTCGCTCGCGGGGCCGCACGAGCCCGCGAGATCGCCGGGCCCGTGCTCTCACGGGCCCGAACGAATCTCGGATTACTGGAAACTGGACCGACCTGAGCCGCCCTCGCTGGTGCTAGGGCGCCACCGATGTGAAGTCAGCGAACCCCGAAGGGGTGTGGCGTCCAGCGGTGGAATGTTCAAACAAGCCCCAACCCTCCGCTCCGTTGCAGCGTGCTCGTCCAACGTGGTCAAGAATGCTGTAGTGAGTGGCGATCAGGTTTGACGGATCATTGAGGTCGTAGGTTGCACCTTCGACCCAGTTGCGACCGCGCCACACGCCATGGGTCCACTGGGGATCGGGTCCGTAGCCACAACCAGCGGAGAGTGCGACGTGGCCGAGCGCATCGACTTCGATCACCAGCGGCGTGCCGTCGGGCTCGAATGCCGTGATGGTTGCTCCGGTCGGAATGCGGGTTCCTGAGCGGTACCGGATGTCGTACTTCGGATAGCCGAGGGTCTCGACACCGCGAGGATCACCTTCAGGCCAAACACGGAGCGCATCGTTGAGCGTTCGATGACCGTTCGCGTCCTCTTGGGCGATGAACACCAATGCGAACTCCTCGAAACGCAGCGGAACATAGACCCAGTAGAAGCCGCCGTCGGCTGGGCGCTCCTGAGCGAAACGAGCCTCAGGTTCGAGCTCGCCCACCGGGCGGATACCCCAGGAACGATCGCGAGTGCCGACCCAGGTGTCGGGGCTGACAATGAACTCCTCGTCGTGCACCCGCAGAACTCCTTCCCACGTCCCGACCTGGGCGAACCGTTGGGCATCAAGCATCACCTTGGCGCCATTTCGCAGCAGATGCGGCGACTCATCGACTGCAGGGAAGGATCCACGCCAATGAAGATCGAAGCTGATCCCCCACTCATCGCCGTCGCAGGTGAGGCGAAGTTCTTTGAGTGGGTCGAGGACTTCAATTCTGTAGGGACCGACCTGCTGGTTCATGCGGTCGGGGCCGAGCGCATCGCTCATCCGGATCGTGTGCTGCAGATCGCCGCGCCGTACACATGCGAATGCATCGGTGATGCCGAGGTTGGGATACTGACCAAGCCCGGTGATGAGGAAGACCTCACCGCTGCGATCATGGGCGTTGAGATAGCACCGGTCATAGAAATTGCGATCACTCGAGGCTGCGTACGCAAGTGAGTATGGAGCCTGGTGGAGCGGATATTCGTCGGCCGGGATCGGCGGCATAGTTGGTTTCCCCCTGAAACGCGTGCGCCTGTGCGCACGACTCGGTGGCCAAACCTTAGGAGATCGGTACCCGACCTAGGACCCGCCTCCCCCGTCTCAGTGGCATCTTCGTCACTTGGGAGCCGCGGCCACTGCGGGCTAAGGTTCGGCGCCTCGGGCGATTAGCTCAGTTGGCTAGAGCACTGCCTTCACACGGCAGGGGTCGCTGGTTCGAGTCCAGTATCGCCCACCACCTGAAACGCGAGAAGGGACCGCCGATATCGGCGGTCTCTTCTGTTGTTCCGGATCGCGCCACGTTGACTTGTCAGCGGGACAGTCGGGTTCGTTTGCCGAAGGCGCGGAGCAACTCGCTCAGGGCATAACGCCCGCCGACTCTGCTGCTCGCCATCGATGCAAGTGCGGCTGCGGCGTGAAGCTCCCCTGCTGATGCCGCGAGGAGCTCGACAAGGCTCAATTCGTTTTCGGTGAGCAGAAACTCGTCCGAGCGCTCGCCAAAATCCTCTCGCTCATAGCCGAATTGCGTGAAGTCATCTTCATAAAGCGATTCGACAATCTCGGCTGTGGAGCGGTCGTACATGGCCCGAAGAGGCACCCTCAAACTGGCATTCGTCCGAACCGACAGGTCCAATTCCCTCCGAGACGGGTCGCTCGAACGGGCCCACGATGCAAAGGACGCCAATTCCGGAAGGTCAAGGACATGGGTGTACGGGAAATCTTCCGGTCCGAGCAGCACAACCTGTGGGGCGAAATGCTCGTCTCGGAAGAACAGAGGTGAACCAGATTCCAAACCCTTGACGAATTCCCGAAAAAGCGACCCGACATCTCGTGTGCGGCGAAGTTCCGCCGCAAACGGCAGAGTCAGATTGACGGCATCTCCGAGAAATATCTTGCTGAGCCACGCGCTTACCAAACGCTCATACGGCCGTCGGGTGACACAGAACCGGATCCACTCTGGCGAGCCCAGCACGAACTCTGATTCTGCGACGGAGATGTTCGCAAGCGACGGGATCGTGTGAGAGCCCTCATCATGGGGGTCGATTTTTTTGTTCCTCGAAGCACCCTCGAGAACAATCAGCCCAGTCCGGATGGTCGTGCACGCGACCTTTGGAGTC
>WLCQ01000145.1 GCA_009705225.1 Actinomycetota bacterium
AGATGCCATGGAAGGTCGGTCTCGCCGTTCCACTGTGAGGTCTTGGCCTTCTCATAAAGCTTGTTGAGGGCCGGTCGCTCGCCCTTCTCGTAATTCCAGGTGAAAATCGAGTCGGCGTTGTTCTCAACCGTGTGGATGGTCTCGTGGATGTCCTTGTTGGAGATCGACAGGATCGCTTCGAGATCGTTGATGTCGTTGCGTCCGATGATGGACTCGGTCGAGGATTCGGCGGGGGTCATTGGGTCTCCTTGGTGATGATCAGGCGCTGATGATCAGACGTTGATGATCAGGCGTTGGTGTGAGGGGATTCAGGGGTGATGATGAAGAAGGTGTCGACGAGTCGACGGCAGTGGTCGAGATCAGTGAGATCGATGGGGCCACCGGGGGTTCGGAGATGACCGAGCACCACACGGGCGACCCACTCACCGGCATCGCCGGCCTGCGCGTCGGAGACGAAGCGGCCGAAGAGCAACGGAGACCACTGGGCCACCCGATGCAGCACTGGAGTCAGGCCATCGAATGAGAGAAAGGGAAGGATGGCCCCGGGTTCTTCGGCGAGCAGACGCTGGAGCGCCACCGAGTCGGCGAGCGTCGATGCCGCCGCCCGAACTGAACGGGCCACGGCTTCGTGGATGGTTTTCGATCCGTCGACTGCCGTGGCGCAGGCATCGACAATGAGGCTGAGGCTGTGATCCACCGCGGAGATCAGTAGTCCCGTGCGGCCACCGGGGATAACCCGGTAGATCGTGGCCCGACCGCAACCCGCTTCAACGGCCACATCGTCGATGGATGTGGCCCGAAGACCCTTACCGGCGACGCATACGAGGAAGGCCTGACAGATCCTGATGGTGAGATCAGACGCGTCGCTCTGCGTGCTCGCGGGAGCGTCGACCACTGTGGAGCTGTTCGGTTCGCGCACCTTGACCGATGTCACAGATGAGACAATAACCCTGCATCTGTCTCATTGCGAGTTCTGGGCGCGTTCCCGGGTAGGTCCCTGGCGAGTTCGGGGTTACGTCCGAACCTGGATCCCCGCCATGAACCGGGTCCGCACCAGTTCCGCCCGTTGCCGGGCGTCGGTGAGATCCCATCGTCCCGGATTGCCCAGATAGGACAGGAAAAGTCGACCGAGATGATCGGCAGCGATGAGCGGATCGAGATCGGCACGCACCCGACCGGCGAGCACCTCGAGTTCCAGTTCCGCGGTGATGTAGGCCACGATCACCTCGAGCACCAGATCGGTCGCTACTGCCAACTCACTGAGCACCGCTTCTGGTTCGGTCCGGAGAAGTCGATGCAGAAGTGCGTGGTCGGCGAGGGCGCCTCCGCCGGCGACGAACGCTCCGTCGATCTTGGCGGTGAGATCCGGAGCATCGGAGATGGCCTCCTCGATCGCCGCGAAGAAGCGGCCGACCTCCCAAGTGATGGTCTCGGAGAGCACCTGCTCACGTCCGCCACTGAAGTGCCGATAGATCGTGGCCCGACCCACGCCAGCACGACGGGCGATGTCCTCGACGCTCGTGGCCGCCAGTCCGTCGGTATCAATGCAGGCAAGCGCCGCAGCGAAGATCCGGTCGCGGGTCTCGATGCTCACGAGGACCCTGGATGATCCCCTGCTGCCCCAGCGGCCACGGCGTTCACGTCAGAGGACTCGGTGAGTTCCTCGGCCCGAGTTGGCTCATCGATCTCATGGCGGCGGCGAGCGACTCGACGGATGAGCAATGGGTAGACCACGAGGGTCATCGCACTGAAGATGAACCATTGCATGGCGTAACTGAGATGGGGACCTTCGTCGGAGACATCGGGAGGCGGCACGGGTGCTGGAATGGCAAGGGCCTCCGGTTGAGGAGGAGTCTGGGTCTGCAGATTGACGAAGAGCGGAAGCAGCTTCTCGTCCACCTGCTGGCCGAGACGGGCAACGTCGACACGGGCAAGCGTGCGCAGGTTTCCCTCGGCCGCATCGGCGGGACCGCTGATGACCCCGCCGGTGACGCGTACCTGGGGCTGCTCGATCGACCCGGTGATCGATACGCGCCCGGCGGGCGGCGCGAAATCTGACCATGAGCCATCAGCGGTGTAGCTGTAGGGAATCCATCCGCGATTCACGACGAGCGCGGTGCCGTTCCCGAGATCGAGCGGAGTCAGCACCCAGTAGCCGGGCGCACTGTTCTGCGTGCGATTGGTGACCAGCACCTGCTGGTCGACGAGATAGCTACCGGAGGCCGACACTGACCGGTACTTGACCGCCTCGACCTCGTCATCGGTGGAGGCCACCCCGGCGGGCAACAACGAACCTATTGGCTGTGCCGGCTGGTCGACGGCGGCCCGCATCTCAGCATTGAACGACTTGCGTTCGTCGAGACGATGCAGTTGCCATAACCCGAGGTTCACCATGAGCACCACCACGCCAAGGACGAAGAGGTGCGACAGGATCCACAGTGGCTTCAGCAGGAACCGGTACACGGTTGTGACCGTAGGGTCACTCCGTTGAGAACGTGTAATCCGCGAAGCGCTGACGAAGTTCGAGCTTCGAGAACTTGCCCACACTGGTCTTGGGAACCATGTCGATGAACTCGACATCGTCGGGCAGCCACCACTTGGCCACGCGGCCGTCGAGGAACTCGATGAGTTCGTCTTTCGTCAGCGTCATTTCGGGCTTGACCACGACACAGGCCAAGGGCCGTTCCCCCCACTTCTTGTGCTTGAGCCCGATGACAGCAGCCTCGGCTACGGCGGGATGACCCATGATCTCGTTCTCGAGCTCCACAGAGGAGATCCACTCCCCTCCGGACTTCACCACATCTTTGGTGCGATCAACGATGCGCATGAACCCTTCGGCATCGACCGTGGCGACATCGCCGGTCTTGAGCCAACCGTCGGCGGTGAATGACTCCGGCGACCGGTCATCGTTGTAGTACTCCCGGGCCACCCACGGACCGGTGACCTGGAGCTCACCACGTGACACGCCGTCCCAAGGAACCTGAACGCCGGTGGCTTCGTCAACAATGCGGAAGTTCACACCGATGGAGATGATGCCGATGGAAGCTCGGTAATCGGCCTGTTGGTCCTCGGTGAGTTCGTCGAACGATGACTTGAGGCGGGTGCCAGACGCGAGCGGACTGGTCTCGGTCATGCCCCATGCTTGGAAGATCGGAATACCGATCTTCTCGCGGTAGGCCTCGGAGAGTGACTTGGGGACCGAGGAACCACCGCAGGGAATGGCCCGCAGACTCGAGACATCGCGGCCATCGATCTCATTGAGCACGCCCATCCAGATCGTGGGAACGCCAGCGGCAATCGTGACCCGTTGGCTCTCGATCAGATTCACGACATTTGCCGGTGAAAGATCCGGACCGGGCATGACCATCGTGGCGCCGGAGGCGACAGCGACATGAGCGAGACCCCACGCGTTCGCGTGGAACATCGGAACCACCGGAAGGATGATGTCGCGTTCGCAGACGCCGAGACTGTCGGCAGTCATGACCGCCATCGTGTGGAGCCAGTTCGAGCGATGGGAATACACGACACCCTTCGGGTTGCCGGTGGTGCCGCTCGTGTAACACATCGACGCTGCTTGGTTCTCGTCGGTGACGTTGAACTCCACCGGCGAGGCGCTGCGCAGGAGGGTCTCGTAATCAAGCAGCGTGCGACCACCGGTGTCGGCGGGCAGTTCACCGCGACCATCGTCCATGACGATGATGTGTCGCACGGTGGTGAAGGTATCGATGAGTGGCCAGATCAGCCCGAGCAATGAGCGGTCGACGAAGATCGCTTCGTCCTCGGCGTGGTTGACCACATAGGTGAGCTGCTCGGGGAAGAGCCGGATGTTGAGCGTGTGCAGGACCCGACCGCTGCAGGGAGCGGCGAAGTAGAGCTCAAGATGCCGTGCCGAATTCCATGCGAAGGTGCCGATACGGGCGTCGGGAGACAGGCCGAGGTCGTCGAATACCCCGCCGAGGAGCCGCACCCGGTGCGCCCATTCCCCATAGGTCTCACGTTCGAGACCAGTGGCGGTGGCGGTGATGATCTCCTTGTTCGGGAAGAGCTTCTCAGCCCTTTCGAAGAAATGCGTGAGCACCAGCGGCCCGTCCTGCATGAGACCCTTCATCGGAACATCCTTTCGCCGGGCGAACACGTGCCGCCGCTCAAGTGAACGAGTCGCCATCGTACGTGAGACGATGGGGGTCGTGTCCGCTGAAAACTCACTGCCATCCGCGCATCCGGGTCGCCGGCCACTGACGATACTGATCGCACCCATCGTCGTGATGGTGATCTGCGGGTACATCGCCGACGCCCTCTGGCCCACGCTCGTCGAACGCAATCCCCTGCTGCTCATCGGGTTGAGCGCCAAGAACCGCTACTTGGTGCTCGTCGTCAACCAGGTGCAGACCGTCTGGTATTACTTGATCGGCACCGCACGCCTGCTCCTGCCCGACCCGTTCTTCTTCCTGCTCGGTTGGTTCTACGGACCAACAGCGTTGCGATGGATGGAACATCGCACTCCCACCATCGGCTCGTTCATGAAGCGCCTCGAGGGCTGGTTCGCTCGCTTCAGTTGGCCGCTCGTCATGTTGTTCCCGAACAACTACGTCTGCCTCATCGCCGGCGCCGCAAAAATGTCACCGCTGCTGTTCATCAGCCTCGATCTCGTCGGCACCCTGGGTCGACTGCTCATGATCCAGGTGATCGGCGACGTCTTCGCCGGACCGGTCAATGGCTTCCTCGGCTTCGTCTCCACCTGGAGGATTCCGATCCTCATCATCACGATCGGCCTTGTGGCCTTCAGCGCATTCGGGGAATACCGACGCGGCGGCAGCGAAATCGATGCACTCCATGAGCTCGAAGATGCAGCCGACGAGGTCGCGCTCGGGCACGAACTGCCTTCGACCGACGACGATGCCGCGAGCGGCAATTAGAGGTCGAGCAGGGCGTCGAGACCGACAGTCACACCGGGACGTTCGGAGACGGCTTTTACCGCCAGCACCACACCGGGCATGAAGGAGTCGCGGTCGTAGGAGTCGTGACGGATCGTGAGGGTCTGCCCGGTCGTGCCGAGGATGACCTCCTGATGCGCCACCATGCCGCGCAGACGCAGCGAATGCACATGGATACCGGCCGGTCCCTCGCCGCCGCGGGCTCCGCTGAGAAGCTCCGTTCGGGTGGGATCGGGCGCCCAATCGGCGGAGGCTGCAGCCATGCGCTCAGCCGTGAGCATGGCCGTGCCCGAGGGGGCGTCGAGCTTGGCATCGTGATGGAGTTCGATGATCTCGGCGGTCTCGAAGTACGGGGCGGCCAGTTCGGCGAAGCGCATCATGAGTACCGCACCGATAGCGAAATTCGGGGCGATCACACAGTTGGACGAGGTGTACGCCGCATCGAACGCCCGGTAGTCCTCATCGCTGAAACCCGTGGTTCCGGTGACGGCGTGGATGCCGTGACCCGCAAGCCACAGCAGATTCTCACGAGCTGCTTCGAGATGGGTGAAGTCGACAACCACCTGCGCGCCAGCGTCGACGAACGCCGATGGAGCAGAGGCGACCTGCCACGCATGATCAGTGCCGGTGACCTGGCGCATGTCGAGCCCGGCGTGGTGTGGGTCGACCGCTGCCACGAGTTCGAGTGCGGGATCAGCGTCGACCGCCCGGCACACCGTGGAACCCATGCGGCCGCCTGCTCCGAACACACCCACGCGAATTGTCATAGCCCTGAACTTATCGCTGCACGAAGCGATCGAGCGCCGGGTTTCCCGAACCGAGCGGCCCCACAGCCGAGACCGCACGGGGGCCGCCGAAAATGCGAGTGATGACCGCGGCGACATCGTCGGTGGTCACCGCTCTGATCCGCCGGATGTGCTCATCGACCGGAGTGATGTCATTGCGCGTGGCGATGCCGGTGCCGAGTCGGGACATCCGTGCACCACTGTCTTCGAGGCCGAGCAGCATCGAACCTTCGAGGTAGCCGAGGGCCACTGCATGCTCCTCGTCGGTTATGCCATCGGCGATGAAGCCTGAGAGCACCTCGTCGGTGACGTCGAGCAGTTCGCCGAGACGATTGACCGCAGTGCCGGCGTACATGATGAGCGACCCTGCGTCGCTGTAGGACGACGGGGTGGTGAACACGGTGTATGCCAGCCCGCGTTCCTCGCGGATCTTCTGGAAGAGCCGACTGGACATTCCTCCACCGAGAACATGATTGGCGACCCACATCGCATAGCGGTCGTCGTCGCCCTGCGAGAGCGCCGGCCAACCCACCGCGACATGCACCTGCTCGATCGGGTGGTCGATGACCACGAGGGGACGGATCGCTGACGTGGGACCGCTTCGCTGCGGGGCCTCGCCGGGCGCACCTCCATCGAACAGTCCGTCGATAGCAGCAAGGACCTCTGCATGTTC
>WLCQ01000146.1 GCA_009705225.1 Actinomycetota bacterium
CCTGACAATCTGCTCGGCTCCCTCATCTCCGACGAACAGTTCGACAAGGTGAACAGTTACATCGCCATCGGTGCTTCCGAAGGTGCCGAATTGGTCTACGACGGCGAGCTCGGCGCGAATGATGGCGGCTTCTTCGTGACGCCGAAGATCTTCGATGGCGTCGCATCTGAGATGACAATTGCTCGGGAGGAGATCTTCGGGCCGGTCATGGCGGTGATCGCCGTTGACGACGACGAGCAAGCGATCAACGTTGCCAACGACACCGACTACGGGCTGCAGGCCAGTGTCTTCACTCGCGACATCACCCGAGCTCACAGGATTGCTCGCCGGCTCGAGGCCGGCACGGTCTCAGTGAACTGCTACAGCGAAGGCGACAACACCACGCCCTTCGGTGGATTCAAACAGAGTGGTTTCGGTGGACGCGAAAAGTCGATCTACGCCTATGACCAATACGTCGAGAAGAAGACGGTCTGGATCGATCTTTCGTAGGAGGGTTGGCGTCAGGCCTCATCGGTTCGGATCGTCCGGCGCTGACGATATGTATGGGTGTTGACTCGGTTCCCACATCGAGCGGTGTCGCACCACCGTCGAGTTCCCGGCCGTGATTCGTCGTGAAAGATCAGGGCGCATTTGGGCCCTTCGCATCTTCGGAGACGTCCGTCCTGGAGCGCGAGGAGTTCGAGTGCGTCGCGCGCGATGGCATTGAGCGCGGCGACGACTCCGGAGCCGTCATGTTCGAGGATGATCGTGTTGGTCCTTGTGAGGGCAGGACGATAGGGCGGGAGCGCTGCAGCCGCATTCAGTAACCGGCGCTGGGCAGCGGGGAGCGCTAGTCCGTCCGCCGCGCGCGTGAATGCACCAAAGAGCACTTCACGAAACTCTCTGAACTGTTCGAGCTCATGATCATTGAGTCGGCCCGAGGTGGGCAGCCCATGTGAGGTGGACCACGCTCGCAGATCGTTGGGTGTGCGCAACATCTCTGTCGGTTTCACATTGCGGAATCGAAGTGTCCAGGTCAGGTCGATCGACAGCCGCCCAGACCGGAGTGGTGCGCTGGGGAGGCCCATCGATCAGTTGGCTCGCACGAGGATCTGCGCTTCGATCTCGAGCGCGAGGTTCGCCGGCAACGATGAAACACCAACAGCGAGGCGAGCATGACGACCGGCATCTCCGAAGACCTCGACCAGGACCTCGGAGGCGGCGTCGATGACTGCGGTGTGTTCGACGAAGTCAGTTGTCGCATTCACCACTGCGTAGACCCGAACGATCTGTTCAACCCGATCGAGTGAGCCGAGCGCATCGCGAATAGTGGACAACATGTTGATGGCTGCTGATCTCGCAGCCTCCTTCGCATCCTCAGCAGTGAGGTCCTCGCCGCATGTTCCGGTGTGCAGGGTTCCGTCGGGGCGGGTGCCGAAGTGGCCACCGACCCAGAGGACATCTCGGGCCAGGACGGCGGGCACGTACTGCCCGAATGCGGGAAGGGGAGCGGGGAGATCGATCGTTGAGGATGCAAGCCGCGCCTCGTGGGATTCACCGGAGGTCATGTGATGAACTGTAGACAGAGGTCAAACCTCTGTCTACAGTTCACCTCCGATTGTTGGCCACCGTTGGCCACTGAACCTGGAAAGGGAGACCGATGCTCGAGATGCGTGAGTCCTGCGAACGATGTGAGGCGCCGCTCCCGGGTGACGGCGCGGCTGTCATCTGCAGCTTCGAATGCACGTTCTGCACCGCCTGCGGTGAGCAACTCGACCATCGCTGCCCGAACTGCGCCGGTGAACTGGTGCCGCGACCTCGCCGTGCTTCCGCTATGGCGTAACGGATTACCGGTACATATTTGGAGGATCAAGTGGGTGTCGCTGGCAATCCGAGACTCCTCGGTGGAGGGAGTAGCGGCGAGTGAGACCGACTGGGCGTTTCGGGCACTTCTTTCGCTCGCTGACGGCTTGGCTGCCTCTGATCCAACAAACCGAGTTGTCCTCGGTTGCGTGCCTCCACCGCTGACCGGTGATAGCCGCATCGACGCCGCGATTGCCGCCGTCGTGGAGCATTTTCTGGAAGGCAACGGGGTTGTGACCGATTGGGTGCACGATGCTGAACGGGTGCTGGAAGAGCCTTGGATCCCTGATCCCTCTGCAGGCTTGAACATCGCCCATGAGGCGCCAGCCGCATTTCAGCGCCACGGTGTTCTGCTTGCGGAACGTGAACTTGGAAGCATCTGATGGTGATCAACTTTGATCGTGATGCAATCGTCGGCGCTCTCAAGGAACTCGTTGACGAACTTGTAGAGATCGGCGCGAGCGCGCTGATCGGAATTGTCGGCGGTGCAGCAATTGCGGTTTCGTATGCGCGGGAAAGCACGACCATCGACATCGACGCGCTCTACGGGAGCGCTTCCGAAGTTGAGCAAGCAACACGAAATATCGCCCAGCGACATGGGTGGCCGGTTGAGTGGGGTAGAGACAACCTGACGCCCGGGCACGCGAAACTTGCGATGGTTGCGTCATCCCATGGAGGAGATGACGCAACCGGAGCCAACGAGACTCTTACTGCGAGGAAGAGGTTCCGGAGTTGGGTTCGTCGATGCGTTCCATGCGGGTTGTGAACAGCGTGTGGTACGACCACATGAGGTGATCTCCGTCGAGCCAGCGCTTCACCTCGACACCGGGCAGATCCCGCGGGCGCATCACCAGCACGCCATCCTCGTAGCTCGCGGCCACGACGAGTGGCGTGGTGAAGTCGTGCACCATCACATCGTCGAGGCCGTTCTCGTTGGTGCCATCGGCCACCATGTCGTGCACCACGCCGCCGCCGGTGACCACAACTCGATCGCCGGCCTGCTCGATACGTTCGAAATGCGACCGCACCGGGTGATCATCGGGCAGGGCCGCGCCGTCGGATTCGGCCTCGATGACGCGCCATGTACCGCGCAGATCCGGTGCACCCGCGACCAGCGGGTCGGTGCAGTCGGCGAGCACGGGCGGTGGCATCTCGGTGCCGTAGCCGCCCGGGGGCGTGTGGGCGGTGGGGATTTCGCGCACCGAACTCATTCGGTCATCTCCGTCATAGCGAACAGCCACTGGCTCTCGAGACCGGCATCGCGATGCTTGCCGATCGTGTTGGCGATCTCCGGATCACCGGCAAGATCGATGTAGGCCTGACGTGACGGGTAGCGCATGATGGCGATGAACTGGAAGTGCTCGCCGCCTTCGCCGATCATCTGCGAATCGATGTCGGCAGCGATGATGAACGTGCCGCCATGTGACTCGACGAATTCCTTCATCGCTCGCGAGTACTGCATCACGGCTTCCTTGCCGGACTGGCCGGCATGCGTATCGTCGGCTTCCTTCTTGAAGGTGAGCATGTTGAGCATCACGACCGGTTGATCCATCGGTCCGCTGACGAAATCAACGATTTGTTCGTGGGTGGGCCAGGTTGACATTGGTGTTCCCTTTGCTAGGTGGATGTGTTGAGACGACGGGCGGCGGATGACGCGGCCGATGACGGCGCGGATGACGCCGTTTCGAGTTCCGCCGATGCGGCAGCTAACGCAGCGGGCATCGACATCGCAAGGCTCTTCGCCAACTCGAGCGCAGCGGTTTTTGAGAGGTCACCGCGCTCAACAAGCTCAGCGAGGCCGAGCACTCCGGAGACCAGGGTCCACAACAGGGCTCGGGCCATCTCGGTGTCGGCCACGGGAAGGCGCGGCAGCCAGCGCTGCTCGATGTGTTCACGGAATCGGGCGCGGACCGATTCGAGTGCGGGCAGGCCCGGTCCTGCCACCAGAAGGCGGATCGCCTGTTGGTCCTCGATCGGCATGGCTAGCAGTTCGGCATAGGAACCGGCGACGCCAGATGCAGGGCCCTCACCAGTGAGGATCGCCCGGTCGATGGCGACGAGGGAGCGGTTCGCCCGATCCTCGAAGAAGGCCTCGAACAGTGAGGTGAGATCGGTGAAGTGGTCGTAGACGAGTCGGCGACTGACCCCCGCCTCGGCCGCCACCGCCACCATGGTGATGCCGAGCAGGCCGTTACGGGCGAGCAGGCGCGAGGTGGCCTCCAGCAGCTGTTGACGTCGATCGTCGGTGCGGAGGTATGGACGCTTCACCATGAACTGCACAGAGTGTACATATTTGACGGGTGGCGGGCGTTCGCATCGGGCCTCCCGAGCGACTTCGAACGATGAGTACGATCTGCCCGCAGCCCACCGATCCCGGTGGGCCGAGCGCTGGGAGTCCACGGTGAAGAAGATCGTCGGTGCGGCACTAGCTCTGCTTGTCGTCATCGGTCCGATCGTCGGTCTGGTCGACGTCATACCGGCGGGAGCAGTCATCGGGTCCGCCACGGTCATGACGACCCCCGACGCCGGCTCGTTCAGCAACACCTTGCTGTCGGTGTCATGCGTATCGTCCACATGGTGCGCCGCTGTCGGCAACGTCAACTCGGGCACGGCGTTACGAACACTCGTCATGATCTGGGACGGAAGGCAGTGGGCCACAGCACCGAGCCCGAGTCCCGGTACCGGCGACAGCTCGCTGCAGTCGGTTTCATGCGTGTCATCCACATGGTGCGCGGCGGTCGGGTACACGACTATCGGCCCTGAGGCACAGCTGCTCGTGGTGCAATGGGACGGGACGAACTGGTCAAGTGTCGATGTTCCGGATTTCGGCGGGGCCACCACAGGACTGAGCGCGGTGTCTTGTGTGTCGTCCGCCTCGTGCGCCGCAGTGGGCGGCTTCAAGAGTGGTGGCCAGTCGCGTTCGCTCACGCTCACCTGGGACGGTGATGCGTGGGCATATGTGTCGAGCCCGAACGCCTCGACGGCATCGAACATGCTCTATGCACTGTCGTGCGTATCGGCGACATGGTGCATGGCGGTCGGGGCCTACATCGGCGGCGGCACCGCCAACGTGTTGATCATGGAGTGGAACGGAAGCTCTTGGACGATCGATCGCAGCCTCGAAAGTACGGCGATGGTCCCGTCGCTCACCTCGGTGTCGTGCCTCACGGTGTCGATGTGCGTCGCCGTCGGAAGCCATTCGATCGGTGCAGTGAGGTCGCTGGTCGTCATCTGGAACGGCACCACGTGGAGTGAGGTCGTCGATCCCTCCACCTCGAGCACCTCGATGGCAGCGGTCTCGTGCGTGCTTCCGGATGCATGCACCATCGTGGGTTCCCATGACGACGGCAGCGGTGGTCTCCCGGCGGATCGGCGCTCGTCGGTGCTGACCTGGGATGGCCAGTTCTGGAACGAGGTGTCCACCGCCTCAGTTGGTGCCGTTGTCAACACCCTCGCTGCGGTGTCGTGCACCTCGATGTTCGCGTGTGTTGCGGTCGGGCACCGGGGTGTTGGCACGGTGGACCAGACACTCGCGCTTTCGTTGACTTCCCGCGAGCCGTCGGTGCTGCTCCCGGGTGGAATCGACGAACCCGTGGCACCCGCGTACACGGGCTGAGGTCATGTCGGGGAAGATCATGGCGACGGGAATGGAACGATGAGCAGCGGGCCGACTTCAGATCGCACCCGACTGCGCCGTGAAGCAGATCGCGGCAGTCATGATCCGGAACTCATCCGGTCCATCATTGATGCCGCGCCAATGTGTCATCTCGGGCTCACCGACCACGACGGTCATCCGCTGGTGATTCCCACTATTCACGCCCGTGTCGGCGAGCAGCTCTACGTGCACGGTTCGGCGGCGAGTCGCACGCTGCGTCGTCTGGCTGAAGGCATCGAGGTGTGCTGCACGATCACGCATCTCGATGGAATCGTGCTGGCCCGCTCAGCGTTCTGGAGCTCCATGAACTATCGATCAGTGATGATCTTCGGGCGGGCCCGACTCGTCACCGATCCCGAGGAGATCGAACTGGCGCTCGACGCAATCGTCGAGCACATCGCGCCGGGTCGGTCAGCCGAGGTGCGCCGGTCGACGCCGAAGGAGATCGGCGCCACCAAAGTGCTGGCGCTCACCATCGATGAGGCCTCGGCAAAGGTGCGCACGGGCGATCCGAACGACGACCCCGCCGATCTCGATCCCGAAGTCGGGGCCGAAGTCGGGGCGGGAGTGTGGGCCGGTGTGATCCCGGTGACGACGCAGTTCGGGTCACCGATTCCCGCGGCGAATCTTGACAACGAGGTGCCGCTCCCTACATCGGCGCGCGGCTTGCTCGAGCACGACGAGCGGTGACGCGCCCAGCCGTCGACTGCCGACGAGGAATAGTTCGCCCAAGCCGCCGTCTATGAGATTGGTGTACCGGTGAAGCAGCCGATGAAGTAGGGGAACTCATAGGTCGCGGAGTAGTGGTACGACTCGATGGTCTTGCCATCGAGCTCGATGGGGGAGCTGC